>NZ_JBFUKU010000053.1:0-26251 GCF_056400685.1 Pseudomonas sp. P5_A12
GTTACCAACCCGCGCTGGCCTGGTGCCGTTCACCATCACCGATCAGCTCAAAGAACTTTGCACCGAGCTGTCCGGCACGTCGGTAGATTGCCTGGTGAGCTGCAATGATCAGAGTTTCCGCGAGAACATCCTGTTCACTCACCGCGGCCTCAGTGGCCCGGCGATTTTGCAGATTTCTTCGTTCTGGGAATCCGGCGACACGGTCGAGATCAACCTGATGCCAGACCACGACGCGCATGACTGGCTGCAACAGCAGCAAGCCGAACGTCCGAACAGCGAGCTGAAAACCCTGCTGGGGGAAATCTTCACCAAGAAGATGGCCAACCTGCTGGCGGACAACTGGTTCGTGTCCAAACCGATGAAGCAGTACACCCACGCGGAAATCGCCGACATCGCCGAAAAACTGGCGAGCTGGAAAGTGGTACCGGCCGGCACCGAAGGCTACCGCACCGCCGAAGTCACCTTGGGCGGCGTCAACACCAACGAAGTGTCGTCCAAAACCATGGAATCGCTGAAAAGCCCGGGTTTGTACTTCATCGGCGAAGTGCTCGACGTCACCGGACACCTTGGTGGTTTCAACTTCCAGTGGGCCTGGGCCTCAGGCTACGCCGCCGCGCAATACGCCTGACAAACACAAATCAAAAATGTGGGAGCGAGCCTGCTCGCGATAGCGGTGTAACAGTCGACAGAGATGTTGAATGTTGTGGCCTCATCGCGAGCAGGCTCGCTCCCAGATTGATCATGTGTGATATGAAGGAACAGATTTTGCTGTCAGATGTGATCGGCGCCATTGCGTCGGCGTCATTACTGGCTCAATTTAGCGTCATTGCCTCGGAAGGCCTTCGCACTTCATGTCATCGACTCCTCTCAGTCAGTCTCTGCGTCGCCTCTGGGCGCTGGATAAATTCAGCTACAGCGTGCGGGTATTCATTGCCCTGACCGGCAGCATGGCGGTCTGTTGGTATCAGGATGAAATGGGCCTGCTCATCCCGTTGTTCTTGGGGATCATCGCCAGCGCCCTGGCCGAAACCGACGACAGTTGGCAGGGCCGCCTCAACGCGCTCGCCGTCACACTGGTGTGTTTCAGCGTCGCCGCGTTCTCTGTCGAACTGCTCTTCCCCTACCCCTATATCTTCGTCATCGCCCTGTCCCTGGCCAGTTTTTGCCTGACCATGCTCGGCGCCCTCGGTGAGCGCTATGGCGCCATTGCCTCGGCGACGCTGATTCTGTCGGTCTACACCATGATCGGTGTAGACCAGCGCGGCGGCGCGGTCACCGATTTCTGGCATGAACCGGTGCTGCTGGTGGCTGGCGCGGCCTGGTACGGTTTGCTGTCAGTGCTGTGGCAGGCGATGTTTTCCAACCAGCCGGTGCAGCAGAGCCTGGCGCGGCTATTCCGTGAATTGGGCTATTACCTGAAATTGAAGGCGTCACTGTTCGAGCCGATCCGGCAAATGGACGTGGAAGCGCGACGCCTGGAACTGGYCCAGCAGAACGGACGCGTGGTGGCGGCCCTGAACGCCGCCAAGGAAATCATTCTGCACAGGGTCGGCAACGGGCGGCCGGGATCGAAAGTCAGCCGCTACCTGAAACTGTACTTCCTTGCACAGGACATCCACGAGCGCGCCAGCTCTTCGCATTACCCCTACAACGCACTCGCCGAGGCGTTTTTCCACAGCGACGTGCTGTTCCGCTGTCAGCGTCTGCTGCGTCAGCAAGGCAAGGCCTGCCGCGCCCTGGCCGAATCGATCCAGATGCGTCAGCCGTTCGTCTATGACGCGGGCTTTGCCGAAGCCCTGAGCGACCTGCACGCCTCCATCGAACACCTGCGCATCCAGAGCAACCCGGCCTGGCGCGGGCTGTTGCGTTCGCTGCGAGCGCTGGCGGCCAACCTCGCCACACTCGACCATTTGCTCAGCGATGCCAGCAACCCGGAAGCCCTGGCCGACGCCACCGACAGTAGCCTGCTGGACCGTTCGCCACACAGCCTCAAAGATGTGTGGGTACGCTTGCGCACGCAGCTGACGCCGACGTCGTTGCTGTTCCGCCATGCACTGCGTTTGCCCCTGGCGTTGAGCATCGGCTACGGCATGGTGCATTTGATTCACCCGTCGCAAGGCTACTGGATCATCCTGACCACGCTGTTCGTTTGCCAGCCGAACTACGGCGCCACCCGACGCAAACTCGGCCAACGGATCATCGGCACCGCAATCGGCCTGACGATGGCCTGGGCGCTGTTCGATCTGTTCCCCAATCCATTGATCCAGTCGTGCTTCGCGATTGCTGCCGGCGTGGTGTTCTTTATCAACAGAACCACGCGCTACACCTTGGCCACGGCCGCGATCACCTTGATGGTGCTGTTCTGCTTCAACCAGGTCGGCGACGGTTACGGGCTATTTCTACCGCGACTGCTCGATACCTTGCTCGGCAGCCTGATCGCCGGGCTCGCGGTGTTCCTGTTCCTGCCGGACTGGCAGGGCCGACGCCTGAACAAAGTGCTGGCCAACACCCTGACCTGCAACAGCATCTACCTGCGTCAGATCATGCAGCAATACGCCGCCGGTAAAAGCGACGACCTGGCGTATCGCCTGGCTCGACGCAACGCGCACAACGCCGACGCGGCGCTGTCGACGACGCTGGCCAACATGCTCATGGAGCCTGGGCATTTCCGCAAGGAAGCGGATGTCGGCTTTCGTTTTCTGGTGCTGTCGCACACGTTGCTCAGCTATTTGTCGGGCCTCGGAGCACATCGCGAAACCCCGCTACCACCGGATGTGCATGAGCAATTGATTGAGGGTGCCGGCGTGAGCCTGGCGGCGAGCATCGACGAAATCGCCCAGGGTCTGGCGAGCAAACAGCCGATTGCGATTCAGAGTGACGAGGAAGAGGCGCTGGCCAATTCGCTTGAACAGATGCCCGATGAAATCGATGAAGGGCAACGGCTGGTGCAGACGCAGTTGGCGTTGATTTGTCGGCAACTGGGGCCGTTGCGGACGCTGGCGGCGCATTTGATCAAAGATACCAGCGAGGCTTGAGTCTTTGAGTGGCTGGACGAGCCTAATCGCGAGCAGGCTCGCTCCCACAGTTAATCTCGGTCGTTCATAAAATATGTGATCGCTGGAGATCTAATGTGGGAGTGAGACCGGCTTGCCGGCGATGGGGCCATCAGCCACACCCAAGACTCAGGATCAGCCTCACATCCCATGCTGCTTCATCAACCGCGCATAACTGCCATCCGCCTTCATCTCGGCAATCTCGCGGTCAAAGCCGGCGACGATTTGCTCATGCAGTGGGTTCTTCAGACTGACCAATATGTGCAGGCTGTTCTCGCTCAACGGTTTGGGTAAAAACTCCACGGCATTGCGCACTTTGGATGATTCACGCGCCAAGTGATAACGGGCGACGTATTCATCCTCCAACGTCAACTTGACCCGATCCACCGCCAACATGCGTACCGCCATGGCAAAGTTATGCACCGGGACTTTCTGCAGTGACACGTCGTCATCGAACTCCGGCGAATAAGCGTAACCCCGCACGATCGCAATTGGATACGTGTGCAGTTGCTGCAAGCTGTTGTATTCGATGGGCGCGTCTTTGCGTTTCAGAAAGCGCACGCGGTTCAGCAGATACTCGCCGGAGAACTGGCCAAGCTGGGTGCGATCAGCGGTGTACCAGGCGTTGACCAGCACGTCATAGCGCCCCTCGCCCACACCCATCAAGGCTCGCGCCCAAGGCACTTGTTCGAAATCACTGGCATAACCGGCCCGGGCCAGCGCGGTACTGACGAGATCCGTCGCCAATCCACCATTGACCAGGGTGGCGTCGGTAAAGGGTGGCCAGGCATCGGCGACCAGACGCAGTTTTTCCGCCGCCGCGCCCTGTGTCAGTAACAGCAATACGATCAAAGCAGAAGCTCGATGCAATCGCGACATGCTAGAAAATCCTTAGCGGGCGGGTTACCCGGCGTGTTTTTCAGCCCAAACTCCAAGACCCATGTACCGACAGCCAGGTATTCGACATAGCCCATTGAAGCCACAACACAGCGCTTCATTGCAGGTTACACAAAGATGACAACGCCGCCCGAAATGAATGATGGCATTTTGGACTTTGTCACAGATTTTCCTGCCATAAAGACAACTGCCCTCAGGACGCTTAGTATCGGAGCGACGATGTTCAAGGAGCGTGAAAATGACAATCGACTGGATCTGCAGACACCACAGCGACCTGGGTAAAGAACAGCTGTACGCCATTCTGCAATTGCGCGCAGAGGTGTTCGTCGTCGAGCAGAAATGCATCTATCAAGACATCGATGGCCAGGACCTGGAAGGTGACACTTGCCATTTGATGGCGTGGGACGAGAATCGGCTGGTGGGCTACCTGCGCTTGCTCGACCCGCAGTTGCAAGGTGGCGATGTGGTGATTGGCCGGGTGATTGTTGCCCCGGCGGCACGTGGCACCGGAATTGGGCACGAGCTGATGGCGCAGGCGTTGAAGCAGGCTGAGAAGCACTGGCCGGACATGCCGGTATATCTGTCGGCCCAGGCGCATTTGCAGGGGTATTACGGACGGTATGGGTTTGTGGTGGCGGGTGAGGAGTATATCGAGGACGGTATTCCGCATATCGGGATGCGTCGCCTTTAAGGGCCCCATCGCGGGCAAGCCCGCGATGGCGTCAGTTGCCGCACCACAGATACTAGGGGTACTCCAGTACCTCTTTAATCTTCAGCAAATTGCACTCGATCCACCCCCGATCAATCGCCCCCCACTCACGAATCCGATAGTGCCCCGCATGATTGCGTGCGCCCTCTTCCTGCTCGAACTCGCAAACAATGTCCAGATCCGCCAACGCCGCAATCGTGTCCTGTGCCGTGCGCCGAGGCATGCCGGTGACCTCGGTCAAGGCCGGGACGCTGCTCGCCAGCCCGCTGTCGATCAGGTACGCCACGTACAACCGGCGATAGAAACTGCTCTTGGTCTTGCTGACTTCCATTCAAAGACTCCCGGCTGTTGATCCGTTATTGCATGTCCCGCCAGGTCAGGTATACCCGCAGGTCAAACTCCACCTGGTGATAACCCGGCAGCATGTGTTCGCAGAGTTTGTAGAACGCCTTGTTGTGATCGGACTCTTTGAAGTGCGCCAGTTCATGCACCACGATCATTTTCAGAAACTCCGAAGGCGCTTCCTTGAACAGCGAGGCCACACGAATTTCTTTCTTGGCCTTGAGCTTGCCGCCCTGCACCCGAGAGATGGTTGTGTGCAAGCCAAGGGCGCGATGGGTGAGGTCCAGACGGTTGTCGAACAACACTTTGTCGATGGCCGGGGCGTTACGCAGGTATTCCTGCTTGAGGTCCAGCGCATAGGTATACAGCGCTTTGTCGCTCTGTACACCGTGCTTTTCCGGGTAGCGCTTGCCCAGGTAGTCGCCCAGCCGATCTTCGGCGATCAGCTGGCGCACTTGATCCTGCAATGCAGCAGGATAGGCCTGGAGGTATTTCAACGCGGTCATTGGGGCGGCAACACGAATCACGAAAAGGTCGCCAGTGTAGCGAATTCGACTGTTCAGTGCGCTCCAGTCGAACAGCTGCACAAAGTCGTCGACATCCTCGGCCATATCAAAAACTCGGAATCCGCCCAAACCGGGATATGCGGTTTTTGCAGGAAATCCAGAAACTCTTTGGCATGCAGCTCTTGCACTGCAGCATTGAGCAGCGCGATGGCCGGGTTGGCAAAACGGATCAGCCCGTCCTCACTCACCACCAGAATGCCTTCAGCCGACTAACGGTCGGCCCTGCAGGCCCCGAAAACCGGGCGAGATGGCATTTCGACAGGATGTTGACGTCAATCATCTGCCATTTTGGCCTTATCAAATTGGTCTTCAACGCTTATAAAGACCGCCCTCCAATACGCGCACTAGAGCTTCTGGCACGTGCGTGCAGTCAAAATTTGTGGAAGCTTTGTCTATGATCGATCTCGCAACCTGGAACCTCAGCGTTCCTGTGGGCAATCCGCCGTACACCGTCGAAACCGCCAAACTGGTGGACGGCTTCAAGGACCAATACTTCCATTCCGACACCGGCACCTTGTTTTTCTGGGCACCGGTAACGGGTTCGCGCACCGAAAATGCCATCTACCCTCGCACCGAACTTCGCGAAACCTACAGCAATGGCACCCTGAAAAACTGGTACCACCCGGACGCCGACAATTTTCTTCGCGCGACCCTGGCGGTGAATCAAGTGCCCAGTTCGGGGAAAATCGTCATTGGACAGATCCATGCCTATAAAAGCCAGAAACCCATGGTGAAGGTTGAATACCAGTACAAGACCAGTACCTCCACCGGCAATATCGTCGCCAAAGTGCGCATGCGTCCGGATGATGATGAAGGCCGAGTGATCACCATTGCGACGGGCGTGAAGCTGGATCAGGAGTTTTCCTACCTGATTCATCTGAGTCCGGGAGGTGCATTGGGCATCAGTGCGGCGGGGTATCAGTGGGATACCGAGATCAGCGCGACCTGGCGTGATAAACCGCTGTACTTCAAGGCCGGGGTTTATGTGCAGGACAACACCGGATACACCAGCGAGGGTGGGAAGGTGACGTTCAGCAAGCTGGATATTGATCACGACAAATAATCCATCCAGAAAACAACTCACTCCCTGTAGCAGCTGCCGAGCAGCGCGAGGCTGCGTCCGAGGACGAAGTCCTCGCAATCCCGGCAAACCCGGCTCGCCTGAATGAATACGTTGCCTGATTGACGACTGCTGCGCAGCCGAACGCAGCCTCGCAGGCTCGACAGCTGCTACAGCGTCCGAAAAACGCGTAGGACACCTCCGACCGTGGCGAGGGAGCTTGCTCCCGCTGGGCTACGAAGTAGCCCTAAACCCTGCCGCCAAATTCTTCAGACCCGCCACATCGCCCGGTTTTATTGCGGCTGCGTCGCAACCCAAGTCCAAGCTGCCTAACCAAAAGGCCGGATTGGCGTCCTACAGCCCAGTTGCGGCTACCCGAATCGCTGCCTAGAGTTGGCCTGTCGCCGACATCGTTGGCGATAGGGTTTCGCAGCCCTAGCGATACGTGTAGTAACCTAGCGCCTCGAAAAAGACGGGCACCTCAGCACTCGTCCTCCTTTTTTACGGTGGCTGTGTGTGGGAGACCTTCGGGTCTGCCGGGTTCCTCGTATCCCTGGTCTGCGAACCCGCACATAGCTACCACCCCATTCGTTTCGCAGCGAACGGCAGTAGCTCTTCTTTCAGATACGAGGAAGATTTACTTATGACAATGAACAATCCGTCCCGGCGCTTCACCCCAATGTCCCAACTGGCCACCGACTATCCCGTCCTGCTCATCGACAGTGACGCCCCGCTACGCGAACTCCACAACTGCGTCAGCGAACGCCTCAACGCTGTCCTCAAGTACCTGAACCTTATGGCCTGCACCAGCCTGCCCGACTACGCCGAAAACGATATAAACACTGTCACCAACATTGCCCGGATTCTGGTTCAGGATATAGCTGATGTGTTTGCGCACGAATTGCTAGTGGGTGATCGCGCCCGACCGAAAATCAAATGCTCCCCTTGCCAACAGGTTGACGCCTCAGCCCTGACGCAACAGTTTCATTCAGCGCCGCCACCCGCCCCGCATCCCATTCGCGCTGCATATCCGCAAACAGCTCTCCATCAACACGACTCCGATTAGCCGCCAACGCTTGAGTCATCGCCTCGGCAATCCGCTCAATGATCAAGGCCGGCCTATCCACCGCGCAGTGCTTTCGACCGAACTCAATCAACTGCTGACGATTCGGATAGCTTTTCACTTTGTTCATCTTGATGGCCAAAGTACGGCCTACCAATGAGCGACCGGATTTGGGGTTGTAGTTTTCATAGACGGTCGTGGTCGTGACATCGAAGACCGGCGCCAATTGCACCGTTTCGAGCGCGTCAGGATGGGTGTAAATCACCCCGAAATTCTTCAGGTGTGCGTCTCCGTTACGCACCATGACCGACAGACAAACCGAAGAGTAAAAACGCTCCAGTTCACGTATCGGATCGCCATGTCGGCAGATCTGGCCAATCACGGCGGCAAGGGTTTCGTAGCTTTGGGAGTACTTATAGTTGTCATGGGGATCCTTGTTGAGCCCCAAAAGGACGGCCATATCTTCAAACCCGAGCCGACCGGAAGCGGTCAGATCGAATCGCTCCATCACAAACAGCTCACCGTTTTCAGACAACCAGAATGGTGGTGTTTCCAGCCCGGCAAGACGGGCCGCTTCCAGGCAGAGAAATTCGTTTTGAGCCAGATGTGCGTACTCATCGGCGCCTGACTTAACAATCAGATCGGAGCTGAGCATGGTTTTTCGGCTACCGGTGAGCTTGTCCAGATCGGGCACCAGCACCTTGGGTTGCACACCTGAAATACCCGACTCGAAGTAAGTATCAACGAGGAACTCGAAGACACCTTGCGAGGCATCCGCAGACAGGATGTCTTGCAACCCGACCTGAGCCCGGACGGACACGGGTGACGCTATCGGGTTCTGGTAGGTGAGGCGCCCGATTTGATTCCCTCCGATGACCGATAACAGGCGCATTTCATCCACCTGCATATGCTTGGCCATCCGACGTTTGATCTGATCGGCCAGAAACCCTTCAGGCACATTCATATCGAAAATCGGATGCAGCACGTTGCTCACCGTGGGCGTCGGGTCATAGGGCATGACCAGTGAGACTTCCCTGGGTGCATCGGCGGATTGGTAGGCAAACGAAAACTGTGAGCCCTTGGACAGCTCGCCCGAAAAGCCCTGCGGTGTCATGACGTTGAGCAGCTTGACCTTACTCATCGTGCTCTACCAGATCAGCAAGGGATTTGAGGTCAATTCGGTTATCAACAATTTCAAACGCCATGCCCAGCGCGGATAGCACCCTGAACGCAGTGTAAAGCGCGACATTTTCACCGGCCTCAAGGTCGATGATGGTTTTACGGCTGCATTGTGCCCTGTGCGCCAGTATTGCCTGGCTATAGCCTTTGGCGCGTCGCAACTGGCGGACTCTTTCACCGAACACCGAGGGGTTGTGCAAGAGCATGAGTGTCACCTATAACGGACTTTTTTAGCTAATATTCTTATTATGTTCACTATAAGTGACATTTCAAGCGCCTTACGTCAGGCGGTATCCAGGTCAAAAATCCCCCGTCATAAAAAAACCCGCCTCTCGGCGGGTTTTTTTATGCGACTCAAACGCTGAAGGTCTTAGTTAACCTTGGCGTTCAACTCACCCTTCAAATAACGCTGATACATCCCTTCCAGCGAGATCGGCTTGATCTTCGAAGCATTACCAGCCGTACCGAACTGGTTATAACGGTCGATACAAACATCACGCATCGCAGTGACGGTCGCGCCAAAGAACTTACGCGGGTCGAACTCGCTCGGGTTGGTGGCCATCAGGCGACGCATCGCGCCGGTGGACGCCAGACGCAGGTCGGTGTCGATGTTGACCTTACGCACGCCGTGCTTGATGCCTTCAACGATTTCTTCAACCGGCACGCCGTAGGTTTCTTTGATGTCGCCGCCGTACTGGTTGATGATCGCCAGCCACTCTTGCGG
Source organism: Pseudomonas sp. P5_A12 (assembly GCF_056400685.1). Taxonomy (NCBI): domain Bacteria; kingdom Pseudomonadati; phylum Pseudomonadota; class Gammaproteobacteria; order Pseudomonadales; family Pseudomonadaceae; genus Pseudomonas; species Pseudomonas sp. P5_A12. The sequence continues at coordinate 9,594 of NZ_JBFUKU010000053.1, forward strand.
AACCGAAGAAGAACCGTGCATCACCAGGTGGGTGTTCGGAATGCGTTTGTGGATTTCTTTAATGCGGTCGATGGCCAGTACGTCGCCGGTAGGCGGCTTGGTGAACTTGTACGCGCCGTGGCTGGTGCCGATGGCGATGGCCAGTGCGTCGACCTGGGTGCGTTTGACGAAGTCAGCGGCTTCTTCCGGGTCGGTCAGCATTTGGCTRTGATCCAGAACGCCTTCGGCGCCGATGCCGTCTTCTTCACCGGCCATGCCGGTTTCCAGCGAACCCAGGCAGCCCAGCTCGCCTTCTACCGAAACGCCGCAGGCGTGAGCCATGGCTACGGTTTGTTGGGTAACGCGCACGTTGTAGTCGTAGTCGGTCGGGGTCTTGCCGTCTTCGCCCAGGGAACCGTCCATCATCACCGAGCTGAAGCCCAGTTGGATGGAGCGCTGGCAGACGTCAGGGCTGGTACCGTGGTCCTGGTGCATGCACACCGGGATGTGCGGGAATTCTTCGATTGCCGCCAGGATCAGGTGACGCAGGAACGGGGCGCCGGCGTATTTGCGAGCACCGGCCGAAGCCTGGACGATCACCGGGGAGTCAGTCTTGTCAGCGGCTTCCATGATGGCGCGCATCTGCTCAAGGTTGTTGACGTTGAAGGCTGGAACGCCGTAGCCGAACTCGGCTGCGTGGTCCAGCATCTGGCGCATGCTGATAAGTGCCATTGTGTATGTCTCTCCCGGTTTGGGTCGTTAATCGTGCCAGCCTGCCGTAGCGGCGGCGGCTATTCAAGTTATTGCAGATCGGGGGTTGGTCCGGGCTGCGAATTCGGTGCTGCATCCATTCCCTGTAAGAGCCGGCTTGCCGGCGAAGGCGTCCGCCGGGACACCACATGCCTCAAGGGCCTCTTCGCTGGCAAGCCAGCTCCTACAGGTTTTGCATTGGTTTCGTCTTACTGCGCTTTACAACCGCGGCCAATCAAATCATTGGTGGCGACCCAGTACACCAGGCCTTCCTCACCTTTTACGTGAAACGCCAGCATGTCGTTGCTGTACAGCGAACCTTCGGCGCCCGGTTCAAGCTTCAGGCGATAGACCTGATCGACCCCGCCGAGACGCACGTCGACTTCCTTGCGGCTGTCGTCGGTGTATCGCCACAGCACTTTGGCCTGGCTGTCGCAGGTCCAGGTGGTCCAGTTATCCACCGGAGCGGACGACTGGAACAGGTTCAACTGAGCGCAACCGGCCAGCAACGCCAGCGCCGTAACGGCGATAAAACCTTTCATCCATGTTCCTCGACTGACGGCGCACGCCGCCAGCCCTGAGTAATGAGTCAGACCCGTCAAGGACAACCATGTTCCTTGGCGGGTGTCTGTGTCTCGTATTTATCCAGGCCATCCGGTCCGGAACGCTTGTTGAGCACAGGATTGGTTTCCGCTTGCCAGTCAGCCTGGTAGCAGCCTTTTTCCTGAGTCTGCGGCGCCGGGTCCGGCGTGGCTTTCGGGTTACTCCCACAAGCCGCCAACAGGCCCGCTGCGATCAACAGCGTTAGCGTCTTGACCATGTAAACACTCCTTTGCCTGGTCAAACGGGCGGCCTCAGGCCTTGGCCCGGCTTTCCAGGACTTCAACAGCTGGCAGCACTTTGCCTTCGACGAATTCGAGGAACGCGCCGCCACCGGTAGAAATGTAGGAGATCTGATCCGCAACGCCATATTTATCGATGGCCGCCAGGGTGTCGCCGCCGCCAGCGATGGAGAACGCCGAGCTTTCCGCGATGGCCTGGGCCAATACTTTGGTGCCGTTGCCGAACTGGTCAAATTCGAACACGCCTACCGGGCCGTTCCACAAAATGGTCTTGGACGACTTCAGCAGCTCGGCGAAATTTGCCGCGGTCTGCGGGCCGATGTCCAGGATCATGTCGTCGGCGGCCACGTCAGCGATCAGCTTGACGGTAGCAGTGGCGCTCTCGGCGAATTCCTTGGCAACCACGACGTCGACCGGCAGCGGCACACTGACCTTGGCGGCGATGGCGCGAGCGGTATCCAGCAGGTCCGGTTCGTACAGGGACTTGCCAACCGGGTGACCGGCTGCCGCCAGGAAGGTGTTGGCGATGCCGCCGCCGACGATCAACTGATTGCAGATCTGGCTCAGGCTGTTCAGTACGTCGAGTTTGGTCGAGACCTTGGAACCGGCAACGATGGCCGCCATTGGCTGGGCCGGGGCGCCGAGGGCCTTGCCCAGTGCGTCCAGTTCAGCAGCCAGCAGCGGGCCAGCGGCAGCGACTTTGGCGAACTTGGCCACGCCGTGGGTCGAACCCTCGGCGCGGTGAGCGGTGCCGAAGGCGTCCATCACGAACACGTCGCACAGGGCGGCGTATTGCTGGGCCAGTTCGTCAGCGTTCTTTTTCTCGCCTTTGTTGAAGCGCACGTTTTCGAACAGCACGATCTCGCCGGCCTTCACGTCAACGCCGCCCAGGTAATCGGCCACCAGCGGCACTTCGCGACCCAGAGCCTTGCTCAGGTAATCAGCGACTGGCTTGAGGCTGTTCTCAGCGGAGAACTCGCCTTCGGTCGGACGGCCAAGGTGCGAGCAGACCATCACGGCCGCGCCTTTTTCCAGGGCCAGCTTGATGGTCGGCAGCGAAGCCAGGATTCGCGCATCGCTGGTGACAACACCGTCCTTGACTGGAACGTTGAGGTCTTCGCGGATCAGTACGCGCTTACCTTGCAGATCGAGGTCGGACATCTTCAACACGGTCATGGGTCGCAATTCCTGAGTTACTGTTTTGGAGAAGCTGTTGGAGTAGCTGTTTGCAGATAGTGTTCTGCAACGTCCAGCATTCGGTTGGCAAACCCCCATTCGTTATCGAACCAGGCCAGGATGTTCACCAGCCGTGGGCCGGAAACTCGGGTCTGACTGGCATCGACAATCGCCGAATGTGGGTCATGGTTAAAATCACAACTGGCGTGAGGCAACTCGGTATAGGCCAGCAGGCCTTTGAGCGGGCCAGTGGTAGCGGCCTCGCGCAGGATCCGGTTGACCTCGGTGGCGTCGGTGTCGCTGACGGTCTGCATCGTAATATCGAGGCAAGACACGTTAACCGTCGGCACGCGTACGGCTTTGGCCTGAATTCGCCCGGCAAGTTCCGGCAGCAGGCGTTCGATGCCCCGCGCCAGACCAGTGGACACCGGGATCACCGACTGGAACGCCGAACGGGTGCGACGCAGGTCTTCGTGGTGATAGGCGTCAATGACCGGCTGATCGTTCATCGCCGAGTGAATGGTGGTGATCGACACGTATTCCAGACCGATCGCCTGATCCAGCAGGCGCAACAGCGGCACGCCGCAGTTGGTGGTGCAGGACGCGTTGGACACCAGCAGCTCGTCGCCGGTCAGGCAATCCTGGTTCACGCCATAGACGATGGTGGCGTCGACATCCGCCTCGCTGGCCATCGGCTGGGAAAACAGCACACGCGGCGCGCCGGCGTCGAGGAATCGCTGGCCATCGGCACGTGTGTGATAAGCGCCGGAGCACTCCAGCACCAGATCGACGCCCAGCGACGCCCAATCGATGCCTTCGGGGGTGGCACTGCGCAGGACCTTCACGCAGTCGCCATTAATATGCAGACAATCGCCGTCGACCTTCACTTCACCAGGAAAACGCCCGTGAGTGGAGTCGAAGCGTGTCAGGTATTCGATGCTGGCCATGTCAGCCAGATCGTTGATCGCGACAATTTCAAACCCGGCCTTCTCGCCTCGCTCAAACAACGCACGCAAGACGCAACGACCAATCCGGCCATAGCCGTTGAGTGCAACTTTGTAAGGACGCGGTTGAGGCATGGGGTTCTCGATAGACACAGTCAGACGAAACTCTTGTGTGCAACGCAACCCTTGTAGGAGCTGGCTTGCCAGCGAAGGGGCCATCAGCCTCAGCATGAGTGCTGCCTGGGACGGACGCCTTCGCTGGCAAGCCAGCTCCTACAGGGATTGCGGTGACCGAGGCCACCGCATTCGCGCTTTTAGTCTTCCAACAGCTCTTCAGCCTGACCCAGGATGTTTTCCAGGGTGAAGCCGAACTCTTCGAACAAGGCAGGCGCAGGCGCCGACTCGCCGTAGGTGGTCATGCCGATCACACGGCCTTCCAGGCCTACGTACTTGTACCAGTAGTCCGCGTGGGAAGCTTCGATGGCAATACGGGCGCTGACCTGCAACGGCAGAACCGCTTGCTTGTAGCCAGCATCCTGAGCATCGAACACGCTGGTGCAAGGCATCGAAACAACACGCACCTTGTGACCCTGTTCGGTCAGCTTGTCGTAAGCCTGAACCGCCAGGCCGACTTCGGAACCGGTGGAGATCAGGATCAGCTCCGGCTCGCCGTCGCAGTCCTTGAGTACATAACCACCACGGCTGATGTCGGCGATCTGGCCGGCATCACGGGTTTGGTGCTGCAGGTTCTGACGCGAGAAGATCAGGGCCGAAGGGCCGTCTTTACGCTCCAGTGCGTACTTCCAGCACACCGCCGATTCAACGGCGTCGGCTGGACGCCAGGTATCGAGGTTCGGCGTGCAGCGCAGGCTGGCCAGTTGCTCGATTGGCTGGTGAGTCGGCCCGTCTTCGCCCAGACCGATGGAGTCGTGGGTGTAGACGTGGATCACACGCTGCTTCATCAGGGCCGACATGCGCACCGCGTTGCGCGCGTATTCCATGAACATCAGGAAAGTCGCGCCGTAAGGCACCAGGCCGCCGTGCAGGGCAACGCCGTTCATGATTGCGGTCATGCCGAACTCGCGCACGCCGTAGTACATGTAGTTGCCGCTGGCGTCTTCGGCGGTGACGCCTTTGCAACCTTTCCACAGGGTCAGGTTGGAACCGGCCAGGTCAGCCGAACCGCCGAGGAATTCAGGCAGCAATGGGCCGAATGCGTTCAGGGCGTTCTGGCTGGCTTTACGGCTGGCGATAGTTTCGCCCTTGGCGGCCACTTCGGCGATGTAGGCCGAGGCTTTTTCGCTGAAGTCAGCCGGCAGCTCACCGCTCAGGCGACGGACCAGCTCGTTGGCCAGTTCAGGGAACTCAGCAGAGTAGGCAGCAAAACGCTGGTCCCACTCGGCTTCAGTCGCTTTACCAGCTTCCTTGGCGTCCCACTCGGCGTAGATATCAGCCGGGATTTCGAACGGACCGTGATTCCACTTCAGCGCCGCACGGGTCAGGGCGATTTCCGCGTCACCCAATGGGGCGCCGTGGCAGTCTTCCTTGCCTTGCTTGTTCGGCGAACCGAAACCGATGGTGGTCTTGCAGCAGATCAGGGTTGGCTGGTCGCTTTTGCGCGCAGTCTCGATCGCGGTCTTGATCTCTTCCGGGTCATGACCGTCGACGTTGCGGATCACCTGCCAGTTGTAGGCTTCGAAACGCTTCGGGGTGTCGTCGGTGAACCAGCCTTCGACTTCGCCGTCGATGGAGATGCCGTTGTCATCGTAGAAAGCGATCAGCTTGCCCAGGCCCAAAGTACCGGCCAGGGAGCCGACTTCGTGGGAGATGCCTTCCATCATGCAGCCATCACCCAGGAACACATAGGTGTGGTGGTCGACGATGTTGTGACCCGGACGGTTGAACTGCGCCGCCATGACTTTTTCAGCCAGGGCAAAACCCACGGCGTTGGCCAGGCCCTGGCCCAGTGGACCGGTGGTGGTTTCAACGCCCGGGGTATAGCCGAGTTCCGGGTGGCCCGGGGTGCGGCTGTGCAGTTGGCGGAACTGCTTGAGGTCATCAATCGACAGGTCGTAGCCGGTCAGGTGCAGCAGCGAGTAGATCAACATCGAACCGTGGCCGTTGGACAGCACGAAGCGGTCACGGTCGGCGAACGATGGATTGCTCGGATTGTGCTTGAGGTAGTCACGCCAAAGTACTTCGGCGATATCCGCCATACCCATAGGGGCACCGGGATGGCCGCTGTTGGCCTTTTGCACGGCATCCATGCTGAGGGCACGAATGGCGTTGGCACGCTCACGACGGCTTGGCATCGCTGTTCTCCTGCGGGTTCTGTAACGAGAGTGAATAAAACGAAATGGAAAAAAGGCGAGCATTTTCCCTCACCGGGCCGCCTCGGGGCAATGACAGATAGTCATCTGGAGGCGTTTTTCCATTTGATAACGACGGTTTCGACGGGTGAAACCTTTCCGCTGTTCATTTGTTGACTGAACCTGACGCCGAGAAGTGCCATCTATCGAGCAATATCAAAACTTTTTGATATTGCTCTTGCAGGGATTTCGGCCCGTCACTAGACTGCCGGCCTTATGAATTTACCCGCGCCTTCCATTCAACATGACCATTGCGACGAACTGGCGGCCCTCTGCAAGGCCGGCGGCGACCCTCTGCGCCTGAATGTATTGCGTGCACTGGCCAACGATTCGTTCGGCGTACTGGAACTGGCGCAGATCTTCGGCATCGGTCAGTCCGGCATGAGTCATCACCTCAAGGTATTGGCCCAGGCCAGCCTGGTGGCGACCCGCCGTGAAGGTAACGCGATTTTCTACCGTCGCGCCCTGCCCCATACCGACCTGCTGGGTGGCAAGCTGCACGCCGCGCTGCTGGAAGAAGCGGACAACCTGACCCTGCCGGCCGATGTGCAATCGCGGATTGGTCAGGTGCATGGGCAACGAGCGGCGGCCAGCCAGGACTTTTTCTCACGGGTCGCGGAGAAGTTTCGCGCCCAGCAAGACTTGATCGCCGGCCTGCCGCAGTACCGCGAAAGCGTGGTGGCCTTGCTCGACAAGTTGAGTTTCAGCACCGGCGCCACGGCCATTGAAGTCGGCCCCGGTGACGGCGAGTTTCTGCCGGAACTGGCGCGCCGTTTCACTGAAGTCATCGCGCTGGACAACAGCCCGGCGATGCTCGAACTGGCCCGCCACGTCTGTGAACGTGAAAAGCTGGCTAACGTCCGCCTGCAACTGGCCGATGCATTGAACGGTGTAGGCCTTCAAGCCGATTGCGTTGTACTGAACATGGTCTTGCACCATTTCGCCGCACCGGCCGAAGCACTCAAGCACATGGCCAACTTGCTGCAACCGGGCGGCAGCCTGCTCGTGACAGAGTTATGTAGCCACAACCAGAGTTGGGCCAGGGAGGCCTGCGGTGATCTCTGGTTGGGGTTTGAACAGGACGATTTGGCCCGTTGGGCCACCGCTGCGGGACTCGCTCCCGGGGAAAGTCTCTATGTAGGCTTACGTAACGGTTTCCAGATCCAGGTCCGCCACTTTCAGCGACCGACTGGCGACACTCACCATCGGTAAATTCAGGAAACATCGAGATGAGCGAATACTCCCTCTTCACCTCCGAGTCCGTGTCTGAAGGACATCCGGACAAAATCGCCGACCAGATTTCCGATGCGGTGCTGGACGCCATCATTGCTGAAGACAAGTTTGCCCGTGTAGCGGTCGAGACACTGGTAAAAACCGGCGTTGCAATCATCGCCGGTGAAGTCACCACCTCAGCCTGGGTCGATCTGGAAGAGATCGTGCGTAACGTCATTCTGGACATCGGCTACGACAGCTCCGATGTCGGCTTCGACGGCGCCACTTGCGGCGTGATGAACATCATCGGCAAGCAGTCCCCTGACATCAACCAGGGTGTTGACCGCGCCAAGCCTGAAGATCAGGGTGCCGGCGACCAGGGCCTGATGTTCGGCTACGCCAGCAACGAAACCGACGTGCTGATGCCAGCACCGATCACCTTCTCGCACCAACTGGTTCAACGCCAGGCCGAAGCCCGTAAATCCGGCCTGCTGCCTTGGCTGCGCCCGGACGCCAAGTCGCAAGTGACCTGCCGTTACGAAGGCGGCAAGGTTGTCGGTATCGACGCCGTTGTACTGTCGACCCAGCACAACCCTGACGTGTCGTACAAAGACCTGCGCGAAGGCGTGATGGAGCTGATCGTCAAGCACGTACTGCCTGCCGAACTGCTGAGCAAAGACACCCAGTTCCACATCAACCCGACTGGCCAGTTCATCATCGGCGGCCCGGTTGGCGACTGCGGTCTGACTGGTCGCAAGATCATCGTCGACAGCTACGGCGGCATGGCCCGTCACGGCGGTGGCGCGTTCTCCGGTAAAGATCCATCGAAGGTTGACCGCTCGGCCGCCTACGCCGGTCGTTACGTGGCCAAGAACATCGTTGCTGCCGGCCTGGCCGAGCGCTGCGAGATTCAGGTTTCCTACGCGATCGGTGTTGCTCAGCCTACGTCGATCTCGTTGAACACCTTCGGCACCGGCAAAATCAGCGACGACAAAATCGTCAAACTGGTTCGCGAAGTGTTCGACCTGCGTCCATACGCAATCACCACCATGCTCAACCTGCTGCACCCGATGTACCAGGAAACCGCTGCGTACGGCCACTTCGGTCGCACCCCGGCCACCAAGACCGTGGGCGACGATACATTCACCACGTTCACCTGGGAAAAAACCGACCGCGCCGACGACCTGCGTCTGGCTGCCGGTTTGTAAGACTTCCCTGGCGGTACCCAAAGCCCTGCACGGTTCGCCGTGTGGGGCTTTTTATTGCGTTATTGCGCGAAACCCAACAAATCGCAGCCTCGTTTCACTCGACAGCTCCTACAGGGATTTGTGTAGCAGCTGTCGAGTGAAACGAGGCTGCGAGCTTTTGATCTCCCCGCCTCGAAACACACCGAAAAACATCGTCGCTGCCGACGCCCGAAAGCTGGCTAACCTTGAAAGCACCCCACTAGAGCAAGGACGCTCACGATGCTTCTACACCTGTTGTCCACTGCCATCCTGACGTTGTTTTGCCTGAGCGCAAACGCAGCCGACTGCCCCGATTGGCCACCCGCCCGCGCGCTGGACGAAATTACCGCCTTGCAAAAACAAATCGACCTTTGGGACGACCACTATCACCGGGGCGGACGCTCACTGGTGGCCGACGAAATCTACGATCAGTCCCGCGCGCAATTGATCGAATGGCGTGAGTGCTTTGACCTGGGCCTGGCGCCCGAACCCTTGCGCACTGCCAGTGGCCAGACAGCCCATCCCATCGCCCACACGGGCCTGGACAAACTCCGTGATGAACAGGCCGTGGAAAACTGGCTGAGCGATCATAAGGGCCTCTGGATACAACCCAAGGTCGATGGCGTGGCCGTGACTTTGATCTATCGCGATGGCCTGCTGCACCAAGCCATCAGCCGTGGCGACGGCGTGAACGGACAGGACTGGACTGCCTCGGCACGATTGATCTCCGGCATTCCTCGGCAACTGGCCCAATCAGTGGATTTGCTGGTGCAAGGCGAACTCTATTGGCATCTGACTGACCACGTACAAGCCAAGGCCGGCAGCCTCAATGCCCGCTCCACCGTGGCCGGCCTGATGGCCCGCAAGACGCTCCCCCCTGAACACGCTACTGGCATCAGGCTGTTTGTCTGGGACTGGCCACAAGGCCCGGCCAATCTGCCCGAGCGTATCGCGACTCTGGATGAGTTGGGCTTCCCGAGCATTGCGCCCTACAGCCAACCGATCCAGACATTGGCGGATGCCCAACGCTGGCGCGATCACTGGTATCGCTCGCCCCTGCCTTTTGCCAGTGACGGTGTCGTCCTGCGCCAAATTCAGCGCCCCTCGGCTGAACGCTGGCAGGCAAAATCACCCTACTGGGCCGTCGCCTGGAAATACCCCTTCGCACAGGCACTGGCGCAGGTGCAAAAAGTCGAGTTCAAGATTGGCCGCACCGGTCGGATCACACCGGTACTGAACCTGACACCGGTGATGCTTGATGACCGGCAGATCAAGCGCGTGAGTGTCAGCTCACTGCGGCGCTGGGAGGAGCTGGACATCCGTCCCGGCGATCAGGTGTCGATCAGCCTCGCCGGACTGACCATTCCCAGGCTCGACAGCGTTGTACTTCGTAACATCGAACGCCCTGAGTTGAATGTTCCTATGGCAGCCGACTTCCATCTTTTGAGTTGCTGGAAGCCGACACCGGGGTGCGAAAGCCAATTCCTTGCACGACTGGCCTGGCTCAGTGGAAAGCAGGGGCTGGCCTTACCTCATGTCGGCCCCGGTACCTGGGAGAAACTTTTAGAAACAGGGCGCCTGAATGGCCTTCTGGATTGGTTGACCTTCGACGCTCAAGAGCTTGCTACCATTAACGGCTTCGGCGAACGCAGCAGTGCTCGTCTTTTAAACAGTTTCAACAGTGCTCGACAGCGTCCTTTCAGTCGTTGGTTGAAAGCCTTGGGTTTACCTCCGACGGGACAGGCGCAGCTTGCCAATTCTTGGCAGGAAATGGCGAATCGAAGCACCGAACAATGGCAGGCTGAAGCCGGGATCGGCCCGGGACGTGCGGCCCGACTGAGCGCATTTTTTCGCGATCCGCAGGTCCTGGCCTTGAGTGAAACATTACGAGTTGCCGGAATTGACGGTTTCTAGAGACCGACAATGCCCGGCAGCCCGGGAACCCCTAGGTGCCGATGTGCTCAAACGCCCATCGCCACAATGACCCGCTTGCCTTTGCGCATGGAGCTTTTATGAAATTTCTTTCACCGCTCGCCCTGCTGACCCTTTGCAGCGTGCTGGCCGCTCCACTGATGGCCGCTGAAGAAGTGCCAGAGCTGACCGGCTGCGCTGCCAAGAAGCAAGGCATTATTAACCAGATTGAACTGGCCAAGTCACACGGCAACGCCGAGCAGCAGGCAGGCCTGGAAACCGCCCTGAGCGAAGTCACGGCTCATTGCACCGACGCTTCGCTACAGAAAGAACGAGAAAACAAAGTCCTCGACGCCAGGCATGAAGTCAGCAAGCGTCAGGCCGACCTCGACAAAGCCATGAAGAAAGGTGACCCCGAGAAGATCAACAGCCGCAAAGACAAACTCGCCGAGTCACGCAAGGAATTGCAGGATGCGCTAGACGAGCTGGATAAGTAAGCCGTTTTGCAGCGATCGCTCCCACGCTCTGCGTGGGCATGCAGCCGTGACGCTCCGCGTCACTGGACGCGGAGCGTCCCTTGAGGCATTCCCACGCAGAGCATGGGAACGATCAACTCGACCAGCCAAGCGAGAATCAATGATCCCGAAATTGTTTATGGCACGCACTGCAGGCATCTTCAACTTTCTGCACCGCCGGCCCAAGGTTGCTGGCCTTGTAAGGCTGAACCTGGCTGGCGATCACCAATTCACCGGTGGCGGCTTCAAGGTTGCGGGACATTTCCTGAAAACGTGCCTGCTGTTGCCAGACATTGTCCTTGGCGCTGGTGTGATCTTCTTCGCGCACCTGTGGAAAATGTTTCCACGGTTCACGGGACAGCGCATCGAGCTTCACGGCGCCGTCGGCGAATTTCGGGCCATCAAACGCAATGCGACCACGTAACATGCCGCCCAGGTCTTCACCGGTCTTGAGCATCTGCTTGAAGATTGCCTTGCGTTGACCCAGCGGCGAATTCGGGTCGACACCGCCACAAGCGGACAACATCAGGCACGCCAGCAATACAACAGAAAGTCTTTTAAGAATCATGGTGGCTTCAGGTCACGGGAAACGGCGGCCAGTATCCTCGTGTCATCGACAAAGACCAATAGCCCTATTATCAATACGGGTTGTTTGAGCGCATGGAGCACTCGGGCGACCAGCAAAGGAACTACTCCATGAACAGCCGCTTCAAGGCATGGTGTCACCCCCTCGCGTGGACTCTTCCAATGGTGGCCGTACTCGCCGGCTGCACCGGCGGCGATAACAACAAGCCAAAAACCCACGCACTGGCCACCTATTCCAGTGCCACCTGGGAAGCGCTGCCGGCGGTGTCCGACAACGACCTGGTCGCCGGTTTTGGTTCGTGGCGCAGCGCGTGCAACCGACTCAAGGCCGACCCGGTCTGGGGCACGACCTGCGCGGCATCCGCCAACGTGGCGCTAACCGCCCCTGATATCCGCAAATTTCTGAAACAGAATCTGGATGTCTATGGCCTAYGCGCCGCCAATGACAACCCCAACGGCTTGATTACCGGCTACTACGAACCGGTCTACCCTGGCAGCCTGACCCAAACCACGACGGCAAACATCCCGGTCTACGGCGTACCCGAGGACATGATCATTGTCTCGCTGGACAGCGTCTATCCGGAACTCAAGGGCAAACGCCTGCGCGGTCGACTTGAAGGACGAGTACTCAAGCCATACGACGATGCGGCAACGATCGGGACCAAAGGGGTCAAGGCGCCAGTGGTTGCCTGGCTGACTGATCCGATGAACCTGCAATTCCTGCAAATCCAGGGGTCGGGGCGTATCCAGCTCGATGACGGTCGCCAGCTGCGCATCGCTTACGCGGACCAGAACGGCCATCCGTATCGGCCCATCGGTCGCTGGCTGGTGGAGCAAGGCGAGCTGAAGAAAGAAGACGTGACCATGGGCGCGATCAGCACGTGGGCCAAAGCCAATCCGACACGCATTCCCGAGTTGCTGGCCAGCAATCCTAGCTATGTGTTTTTCACCCGTAACCCGGACAGCAACGAAGGGCCTCGCGGCTCGCTGAATGTGCCGTTGACGGCGGGATATAGCGCAGCAGTGGACCGCAAGGTGATTCCGCTGGGTAGCCTGTTATGGCTGTCCACCACCAAACCTGACGGCACTGCACTGGTTCGTCCGGTGGCGGCTCAAGATACTGGCGGCGCGATTGCCGGCGAGGTCCGTGCGGACCTGTTCTGGGGCACAGGCGAGGCGGCCGGGCAACTGGCCGGGGACATGAAGCAGCAAGGGCAAATCTGGATGCTGTGGCCTAAAGGTGCGGCTTTGCCGCAGGTGCCTCAGGTGGCTGATGCGGCGAAGACCAATCCTTGAGTCCTGTAGCGACTGACAGATAGCTTTCGCGAGCAGGCTCGCTCCCACAGGGGATCTTCGGTGAATACAACATGCGTGACCGAACACAGTCCAGTGTGGGAGCGAGCCTGCTCGCGAAGGGGCCGGTAAAACCAATGAAGCTCTGTCAGACCGACACCACAAAGAAACTCACAATCAACCCCATCCCCACAAACCACACCAACGACCGCAAAATCGCCCAGTCCGCCAGATAGCAAATGATGTACAGCAACCGGCTGGTGATGAATAACACCGACAGCACATTGATCGTCACCAGCTCGGCATTGCCGGCCAGGTGCGCGACAATCACCGCCGCCGCGAATGCCGGGGTTACTTCAAAACTGTTCAGTTGCGCGGCATGCGCGCGCCTGCCCAAACCCTCCAGCGAATCGAGAAAATCCCGAGGATCATGGTTGTCTTTCAGCCTGTACCCACCACTGGCCTTGGCAACACCCGTGCAGATATACGGCAGGAAAATCGCGATCAAAATGCACCACAGGGCAACCGTCATAAAGCAGTCCTTTTTTTAGTTTTAGTAATTCGGGTTTCGTTTAAAACTTCATCACCAACATGCCGATCAACACTAGCCCACAGGCCAGAAGTCGTGGCCGGCCGAACGGTTCTTTCAGGTAGCGCATGCCGAACAGCACCACCAGAATCACGCTGATTTCACGTAGCGCAGCGGCTTCAGCAATCGAGCCCAGCTGCATCGCCCACAGCACCAGAGCGTAACTGAACAACACGCAAAATCCGACCGCCAGCCCCAGCCGCCATTGCTCGCGCCAGAACAGCATGAACGCCGGCCGTTTGCGCACCAGCGCCAATAATGGAAACGGCCAGGCACTGAGCAGTGTGACCCAAACCAGGTAATCCAGCGGGTGCGCCCAGCGTCTCAATGCCTGGCCGTCGATGAAGGTATAACAACCGATGCACAGTCCGATCAGCGCCACCACCGGCAGCATCGACCACGGCAAACGCGCACCACCCCCACCCTGCCACAGCAGGCAAAGCATGCCGAACGGGATCAGCAAAATCCCGAAAATCTGCTGATTCGTCAGCACTTCCCCGGCGAAGACCAGCGTCAGGGCCAGCACCACCAACGGCGACAGTCCGCGCATCAACGGATAAACCAGTCCCAGATCACCGACCCGATAGGCCTGGATCAGCAGATAGCGATAGAGCAATTCGAACGCCGCCGACGCCAGGATCCATGGCCAGATTTCAACCGGCGGCAGGCTCACAAATGGCAACATCACGGCGACAAACAACATCGCCACGCTGTCCATGCAGGCCACCACCAGCAAGCGTTCCGCACTGAATTTGATCAGCGTATTCCACGCTGCGTGCAACAGCGCTGCTACTAACACCAGTGTTGTTGCAAGCACGGCACACTCCCTTCTTTGTTTTTGTTCCCTGCGGGAAGCGCCCGGAGAATTGATTCGCCATATGTCTGCAGCTGTTTATACTGCACGCGACCACGCCGCACTCAGTTGCGCACAGACTAATTCCAATAATTTCTGTCCATGCCCGCTCTCACCGAGAACGGTCATCGGCATGCGTATGCCTGATCACAGCGTCAAGACTACCGACAGAGACCTTGCGCATGCCACTCGCCTTGCTTGCCCTCGCTGTTGCCGCATTCGGCATCGGCACCACTGAATTCGTCATCATGGGCCTGCTGCCCGATGTCGCTCGCGACCTCGCCGTCAGCATCCCGAACGCCGGCCTGCTGATCACCGGCTATGCCCTGGGCGTGGTGTTCGGCGCACCAATCCTTGCGGTCGGCACCGCCAACATGCCGCGCAAGTCGACATTACTGGGAATGACGCTGATGTTCATCCTCGGCAACGTCCTGTGTGCCATGGCGCCGAATTACGCCACATTGATGGCTGCCCGCGTAGTCACGGCGCTGTGCCATGGTGCGTTCTTCGGTATCGGTTCGGTGGTCGCGGCTGGCCTGGTCGCACCGAACAAACGGGCACAAGCCATTGCAATGATGTTCACCGGCCTGACGCTGGCCAATGTGCTGGGCGTGCCATTAGGCACCGCGCTTGGGCAGTACGCCGGCTGGCGCTCGACCTTCTGGGCGGTCTCGGTGATTGGTGTGATTGCTGCGATCGCGCAATGGCGCTGGCTGCCGAAACACATCGCCATGGACAAGGCCAATCTGGCCAGCGAGTTCAAGGTGCTGGGCAAGCTCAATGTGTTGCTTGCGCTGGGCATGAGCGTGCTGGCGTCGACCAGTCTGTTCAGCGTGTTCACCTACATCGCGCCGATCCTGCAAGACATCACCGGCGTCAGTCCGCATGGCGTGACTATCATGCTTTTGCTGTTTGGCGTGGGTTTGACGGCCGGCAGTATGCTCGGCGGTCGACTGGCGGACAGACGTTTACTGCCTTCGCTGGTCGGCATGGCGCTAGCCGTGCTGGTGGTGCTGGCGGCGTTCACGCAGACCAGCCACTCGGTGATTCCGGCGGCGATCACACTGGTGCTGTGGGGGATTTTTGCTTTCGCCCTGTGCCCGATCCTGCAACTGCTGATCATCGATCAGGCGCACGAAGCGCCGAACCTCGGCTCTACGTTGAATCAGAGTGCGTTCAATCTTGGCAACGCGGCGGGCGCGTGGATTGGCGGGCTGGTGGTAGCCAGTGGTGCCGACCTGGCGGACCTGCCGTGGACCGGTGCACTGGTCAGTGGCCTGACCGTGCTGACGGCGCTGTTCTTCATCTACCTGCAGCGTCGCCATGTGYCGGCAGTCAATGTGCCTGGCTGACCGCTACTTCTTTACCCGCTGCGGGTCAGGTTCATCGGCCTGACTCGCATCTTTCTTCGGCGGCCCACTCTCGCTGCGAATCTGCGCATGACTGATCAGCGCAAAGATAAAGCTGCCACCGATGATATTCCCCGCCAGCGTCGGCCCGGCGAACACCAGCCAGAAATCCCTCCACGGCAACTCGCCGGCAAACACCAGGTACGACACCTCGGCGGAGCCGACCACGATGTGGGTGAAATCACCCAGCGCCATGAGGTAGGTGATGAGGATGATGATCCACATCTTTGCGCTCTCCATGGATGGAATCATCCACACCATGGTGGCGATCATCCAGCCCGAGACGATGCCCTTGGCGAACATCTGGCTGGCATGGTTTTCCATGACTTTGCGGCCGATTTCGAGAAAAGCCAGATCGGTTTTTGTGTCGAAAATCGGCAGGTTCAGCATCACGTAGGCCACCAGCAACGTACCGCACAAGTTGCCCACCAGTACCACCGTCCACAGGCGCAGCAATCGGCCGAAGTTGTTCAATGTGGGCTTGGTCATGATGGGCAACACGGCGGTCAGGGTGTTTTCGGTGAACAACTGCTGACGGGCGAGGATCACCGCGAGAAAACCGGCGCAGTAGCCGAAACTGGCGATTACCTTGAAGTGCTCACCGTCCGGCAATCGTGAGTTAAGCAAACCCATGGCCATCAGCGACAGGCCCATGGTCAGGCCGGCGGCCAGCGCCGACCACCACAAGGCGGCGACGCTACGCTCGAGCTCCTGATCGCCCTGGGTACGGATGATTTCATGCAGCACCGCTGCACGGGGTGGCTGGTTTTTGTCGACTTCGTGCCGTTCTTCAGCCGAGAGGTTCGGGGTCTTGCCGTCTTTTGGGGTGTCCATAGCGTTCCTGAACCGGTGGCGTGTCATTTAGGTACGACACGCGTGGTTCGGCGCTGTTCAGTGGTCAGTTAAATCCTCGCTTACATGCAGACCGCCATCGCGAGCAGGCTCGCTCCCACACTTAATCGCTGTCGAGCACAAAAGCTGTGTTCGCTGAAGATCCAATGTGGG
>NZ_JBFUKU010000054.1:0-26194 GCF_056400685.1 Pseudomonas sp. P5_A12
GATGGTGGGTGACCTGTTTGATCAAGACACTGTTGAACCCTGGCGACCCCGCCTGCATCAGTAATTCCCGACTCAGGTTCGTCGCGATATTTTGCTTTTGTGCGGCAGGATGGACCACGCAGAGGGCCAGTTCCGTGGTGTCCGTCAGCGTGTCGTTACATAACGCGGCATGCCCCAGAACACGTTGGCCGTCTACTGCCAGCATCGATGTCCAGCGACCACAGGCATTGTGCTGGCTGATCATGTTCGGCAGATAAACATCCGGTTGAACGTAATGATCCCCATAGACCACGCGAAACAAATGGCTTACGGCGTGTGCATCTCCCGGCTGGTAGCGGCGATAAACCAGGTTCGACATCACGCTTGCTCCGCTGAAGGTGTGTAATACACACGCAAGTCCAGGACGCGCATCTGCTTGCCGGATCGTGGGTGAAGTCGCAAATCGGTAACCGCGCAGGACAACACGCGCAACTCCAGCAGCCCCTCTCGATTCAGTTGCCCAATGCCGGGATAGTGCACGGCCAGCGCTTCATACAGCGCGCTGCAGACGGGGGCGGTGGCGGTTGATGGCGTGTCAGGCACCCACTTCACACTCACGATGTCTTTGAGTCCCTCTTGCTCGATCAATAACTGCCATTGATCGCTATGAGCGATGCGCTGCACGATCAGCAGGATTTCATCGACCTGCAACGACAGCGAACCCACTCGGACCCGCTGGCTGTGGGCGCTGCGTCCCTTCAGTGCGAATTTGCGCATCGGCGCAGTACTCGGCTCACGCCAGCAAGCGCGATCGCCCACCGGATAACGCAGCAGCGGCATGAGCCGGCGAGTCAGGTTGGTGACCACCAGCAAACCGGTGCGATCACAGTCTTCTATGACTTCCCCGGTGAGTTCATCGACAATTTCCAGCAAGGTGTGGGGTTCAAACACCCGGTGCTCACCCAAGGCGCAATCACGACTGCTGG
The DNA here is from genome assembly GCF_056400685.1 of Pseudomonas sp. P5_A12. Classification (NCBI taxonomy): domain Bacteria; kingdom Pseudomonadati; phylum Pseudomonadota; class Gammaproteobacteria; order Pseudomonadales; family Pseudomonadaceae; genus Pseudomonas; species Pseudomonas sp. P5_A12. The sequence goes on from NZ_JBFUKU010000054.1 coordinate 966, forward strand.
CGCCGATCAGGCCGGCATCGACGCTGGCGTAGCCGATGGAGGCAATGCGCACATTGGGAAACACCGTCTTGAGTATGGCGATTTGCGCGGGGAACAGGCTTTCGCCGCCGTACAGCAATGTTTCAACCTCCCACAGCACGCGCTGATGCTGGTGCAGGTAGGCGGCGAATCGCAACAACTGCGCCGGTACGCCAACCAGCACGTTGATCCGATGCTGATCCACCGCATCGGCCAACACGTCCATGTCGACACTGCCGGTGAACGGGAACTCACAGATGGATTTTTTGACATGCGCCAGTGAGTCATGGATGAACATAAAGCTGGCGTAAAGATCGCCGGAAAAAAACAGATTGGCGACCCGGTCGCCGTCCTCAAATTGAGAAGTAACACTGTTGCCGAATGTGCTCACCAGTGTCAGCCATTCATTGGATGTATAGACACTCAGTTTTCCGTGGCTGGTCGATCCGCCGGTTTTAAATACCAGTCCGTCATCGACTTGCCCGGTCAGTACCGGCCAATGATTCAAGTCGTTACTGTTTGTCCAATAATCAACCACGTTGGTCATCGGTAGATCTTTTAAAGTTATGCCTYGCACCGGTAAGTGTTGTAGGTGTTTGCGGTAGAAATTTGAGTGTTGCCTTATATAAGGCACAAGTTGTTCAAGCAAATAAATTGAATTCACTGGGTTCTCTTTTTTATCAGGCGTTTCGACGGTTAAAAGATGATGTGTAACTAATTAGCGGTTTATTTGTAATCGGTGATCAATAACCAAGGGGGTTTTGCCGCTGTGTGTATTTCTTGTGAAACCTGATTCCGCACACTCGTGAACGTCCAATGTTAAAAAGCCATCGTTCACCGCGTGTGACAGTGCTTCATCAGTCAATAAGGATTGGCGAACGTTGCCACTGTCTGAACTGACAAAAACCCGCAGACGTTCCATGCCGTCCGGCGCGTGGTCCAGGACCATTTGAATCGGCTTGCCGACACGGTCTTGTAGCGCCAACGGTGAAATAAATTGGGTGCCGACCCGCAGCAGCTTGCCGTGGCGTTGCAGCAACTCGAATCGCGGCGAGTCGAGCCCACAAGGGCAGGGGCCGGGTGCCCATCGACCGCTGTCGCCAACGTCATACCGGCGCACGTCCTGGCCTTGGCGTACCCGGGAAGTGAACAGCAAACGACCGACCTCGTCGGCCTGGACCGGCACATCCTGTTCCATGTGCACGATTTCCAGATGCTGGGTATCGCACATCAAATGAAACACTCCGTTGGCCGTCGCTGTGCAGGCATGCCCAAGAGGGCCGGCGTCGACCGAGCCGTAGATCGCCGAGCGAATCTGCGATACGCCACAGCTTTCCATCAGGCGCAGGCTGGCCTGTGCCGGATGTTCGCCACCGAGGAACACCTTCTGGATGCCGCCGTAAGTGCGAAGGCGCTCCTGCTCGTTCAAGAACAGGCGGTGCAAGGTACTCGGCATGCCGATCAGCACAGTGACGCGGTGCTCCGCGACCATTTGCGCTATTTCGCTGAAGTCGTCATTCGGCGGTGCTCCCATCGGGAAATGGGTCGCACCCATCTGCTCAAGCACCTTGGTAAAACTGGAAAACCCGCCGTACAAGCTGCCGCCGTAGAACAGGTTCATGACCCGGTCTGTCGAAGGGTCGAGGCCGGCGGCGAACATCCCGTCGGCCGCCGCGCGCATCTGCCGCTGGAAGTCGCGATAACTGAACCCCGCCAGCGCCGGCGTGCCGCTGCTTCCCCCCGAACGAAAATACAACTGTGCCGCGGCACTGACGGGCTGGGTCATGAACGCGTTTTTATCCATGATCGGCGCTTGGCGTATATCAGGCGCGGCAGGTAGCGCGTCGAGTGTTGCCCGGCCAGTCACCACATGCGGCGGCAAACTCACCGAGAGGCGGCGACTCAGGCGCGCCAAGGCGTAGACACCGTCATGGGGTTCACCGGCGTAGCCGTCATGAATAGACCCGCAGGGCGCAATGCGCGTGACTCCCGCGTTGACCAGCGTGCGCACCAACGGCGGCGTTTGTGCCGCAGTACAGATCAACGCGCAGCTTTGCAGCACGTTACGCCACGGCAGTAATGTCTGGGCGATCAGGTGCTGCGGTACGGGTTTAAGCAGCAGTGTTCGAAACAGCGGAGACGGCGCCAGCGCTTGATGGTGTTCCCAGATAACTCTCCATCCGGCGCCGGTCCAGACCTGGCCGACCTGGTTCGCAAAGCAATGTTCCAGTCGCGCCATGGCGCTGCGTGTGGTGATTTCCGACGCTTCCTGATCGCTCGGTATCAGCGCTGGCCACTGGTTGGCGCGGCGTTTGAACGACTCGGCCAGCCGCTCCCCCAGGGCCTGTAAAACCGCCGGATCGTCACTGTCGACCAGCAACCATTGCGGGCTGGAGCAGGCTTGTTGATCCAGGCTGCAGACCTCATCCACCAATGCATCCAGCGTTGACGCAGTGGCCGCCTCCGGCGACAGGTAAGCGAAACTGATTCTGTGGCCCCAATCGATCCAGCGGCATCCGGCCGGGATGTGCTGACGAATGGCTTTCAGGGCCTGTTCGCCCCCCCAGGCCGACACGCCATCGGCGTGAGCGCAGATTCGAGGGATCTGTGTCGTGGTGACAGGCAGTACCGCAATGAAATCGGCCAAGGTGTCGCTGGTGTCGCACTGCACGAGGGCCGCGAGTAAGCGTGCGGTCAATCCTGCATCGCTGGAGCTGGGGCGAAGCCAGTTGACGTTGCCGGCCAGCAGGCTTTCAATGACCGCGCAGAACGCCAGCAGCGGTGCATTGCCTGGTGTCACGTGCACCACCAGTCCCAGCGGGTGCCAACTTTCAAAACTCGCTTGCTGGTAGTTGATACGCCGTAGCGAGCGCGGCTGTACGCCCAGTTCTCGCTCAAGCTTTGTGCTGAGGGTGCTGCGCTGGCAAAAGTCGATAAGCCCCTTTCGTTGTTCATCGTCGAGGGAGAGATCGAATCTGTTTGCCTGCAATTGCACAGCAAATCGCGCGGCGGTTTCGATCACCGTATCGCTGTCGATCGGCGCATTCAGCAGCCTTGGCAGTTGTTGGTGCAGCCCTTCAAGGGTTGTCTCAAGCGTGACATCGTCGCGCAGTTGGCCATTGATCAAGTACATGTCATGCCCCTCCAATCAGTTCGGACGCGGCCATCGCGCAGCTTCGGCTGGCAGTGGTTCCGGCGCGTCCATGCAGTTCAAACCAGTCGGTCGTCAGGCCACACCCGCAGGTTGCACCGGGGTGCAGCGTCGCCAGGTCACCCATCACCACGGCATGCGCCGGGCTTGAAGAAATGTACGGGGAGATGAACTCCAGCAAGCCACGCTGGCCGTAAGGCTGGACGCTGAAATCGGTGGGATTGCGCACGAAAACCTTCGAATAGATCGGCACATGAAAATGCTGGTGAGCACACTGGATGTAAGGCACCGCGTGCTCAACGGCACCATAGCCATCCCGGCAGCGGGACAACGCGATACCCAATTGACGGTGGATGCGTTGATACAACTGCGACAGAGGAATCTCCTGTGCCGCCTGGGTTTTCCAGCCGCCTCCGAGAAACACCAATGACTCGGCCGGCAGCTTGAGGTCCGCAAGGCCCGTGACGTCCATGTGCTGCAACACCTGGGACAGGAAGGCTGGAAAGCCGAGAATGCGCACGGGCAAACCTTCTTCGGCGAATTCCTGCAAGGCGCGGACAACCCCGAACAGGTCGAACGCATGCCCGTTGCCGGTCAGGCGCAATCCGTAGGCGACTCGGTTGACCGGCGCATAGATGCACAGAAACTGATCGGTGTAGGCAGTCCCCAGGCTAATGGCCGCTTCGGGTTCATAGCTCAGCAGCAAGTAGTTGCAAGGGCTGTCGGGGGTGTCCCAGCCGTAGTGCCGAAAAATGTGGCTGACCATGCCTTGGGCGGCGGCCATGCTGCGTGCGTCATAGCGCATGCGACTTTTCTGACCGCTGGTGCCGGACGATGTCAGCTCTAGGGCGCCTTCGCCCGAAGGACTCGACAACAGACGGCGCTTGAAATAGTGGGCGAAAATCGGCGGCAGTCTTGACCAGTCATCCATCGACTCCAGCGCCTTGGCATCCAGTCCGTTGGCGTGCAGCCAGGGTTCATAGCCCGGCGTGTGCTGAAAATGGAACAGGCTGATTTCGCGCATCGCCCGATCAAACAGGCTGTCGGGTACCGAATCCAGGCAATAGGGTTTCGCTAATGCGCAAAGCGCATCAGTGTGGGGTAAGTGGATCATCAAAGGACCTCTGCTCAGGGATCAGACGGCAAGCGCAACAGGCTTGCGTTGCAGAAAAAAGCGCAAGGGAAGCAGGCACAGGAGCCCTGCGATACCCGCCATCAGGGAGAAGGATTCATGACTGTTGCCGGCGCCGGCTGCCGCGAGAATCGAGCCCCCGCCCCCCATGACAACGATCGAGATCATGCCGATCATGGCCGAGACCAGCCCCTTGCTGTCATCACTTGTAAACAACGCCAGGCGATACAGCGCGGCATTGCTCATGCCGAGGCCGACGGCGTAAAGCCCAAGGCAACCGATCAGTAGAGGTGTCGAAGCGCCGCAGACACCGAGTGTGACCAATGCAATGAGCCCGCCGCATAACGGCCAGAGCGCGTATCGAACCAGTTGTGGCAGTTCAGTGTCGGCGATCAATCGGTTAAGTATCAGATTGCCGACAATGACGGCGGCAAATACCGGGATTTGCCACAGGCCGTACTCAAGGGCGGAGAACCCCAGGTTCTGCATCAACAACAGCGGTGCGAGCCCGATCCAGGCAATCAATGGCAGGCTCATCACACCCAGCGCGACTGTGGCGCTCAGGAATCGTGGGTTGGTGAACAACGCGGCGTAACGGCGCACGGCGCCGCGCCATTCAAACGGCACAGCCATCAGGCGTTGACCGTCATAGCGCAAGGTACCCACGGTTTCCGGCATGAACACGTAAAGCCCTGCCCAGACCACCAATCCGCTGACACCCAGCAGTAAAAACAACTCCCGCCAGCTCAGCCACTCCAGCAGCAGGCTGCCAAGCAATGGCCCGAGCAGGGGAGAAAGCAGTGCAACGTTCCCCAGCAGCGCCATGATTTTTACCGCATCGGCTTCGCAGAACACTTCTTGCAAGGCCGGGTAGCTCACGGCAATCACAAATCCCAGACYCATGCCCTGGATCAGACGTAATCCGTTGAACGTATAAATGTTTTGCACGCTGAACGCCGCACTACAGGCCGCGGCAAATATTGCACAACCAATGAGTAACATCTTGCGGCGGCCCAAATGATCGGAGAGCGGTCCGATAAGCCATTGTAAAAGTACACCCCCCGCCAAATACAGATTGAACGCAAAAGGAACATGCTGCGCACTGGCATTCAGTTCATGAGTGACGGTCAACATCGCCGGCATGATCATGTCGCTGGCCATATAAGTCAGTAGTTCGAATAATGTTATTGCGAGGCAAAAGCCAAGCAAATGATGTGGGCTTATGTTTATTAAAGGCTTGTTCATGACATCCCTGTTTAGTGCGTGAGGTTAAGTAGCGATATTGTTGTGGTGCGCTAAGAGTATTCATCGACGAGTCATAGCTCCATTGAACGATTGAGACTCAAAGCTTCAATAATTTTCGCTATGTTTCTATGCGTGGTAGCGGGAATAAAAGAAGTCACTGAGCCTGGACGAAAATGCCCGCGCAATGGCGGGCATTTGTTCAGCAGTGATGGTCGCAGTGGGGGAGTACGATGGAGCCACTCAAGGCCAGGAGTGCAAGCAGGGGAGTCAGCGCAAACGATGCAAATTCTCATGGTCAACGCCGCCATGAAGCCAAATCTCTTCATCGGCTGTAACATGAGACCCCGTTTGCAGTGCACCATCCCCGCGCAAAGGTAAGGGGGGCATGCATTCGGATACAAAGCGGATACTTTTCAGGTTCAGGAACTCGCAATGACTCAATCGCAACGTTTGAAATACTCGATTCTGATCTCCCTGGTCGTGCTGGGGATCATGTTCGGCCTTTCGTATCTGCAAAACGAAGGTGTCATCAGCGAGAAGCTGTTTCAATACATCGCCATTGGTGTGGCGGTGATCGTAGTGGTGATCAACGGCATGATGCGTCGCAAGGTCAAGCCTTGAGCGACGCCCCTTGAGTTGACGGCTCGCGATGGAGCATGGCTACAGCGTGCGGATGCAGGCTGTAGCTTTTGTCTGGATTGAGCATGATCACGCCTTCGCTGCACAATCGTTTCAACACTTCCCGCACACTGAGAAAGGACAGGGGGATACCCAGGTCCAGCAACTGGCTGTGCACGCCGCGCACACCAAGGCTGCGGTCGCTTTCGGCGGCTGCCAGCAAGGCGTCAATGACTTTCAGGCGAACCAGACTGGTTCGCAGGCCAAAGCTTTTGAGCAGCAATCGGATGCGCTCATTGCCGCTGCGATGTTCGAAAATGGCGGAGCCCATGGCAGGGCTCTTTGGCGCGTTGCTACCGTCCATTGGCAGTTGCGAGTTGTACATGCAAAAACACCTTTTTCGAGCCAGCCAGAAATTGTGATGGGTGCTCTCCATCATTAGACGGACGAGCGCGACAAATATTGAACGCCTGAATGTAGAAAATTTGTCGACGTCATGTGAGTGTCGTGTCATTTAGGCCATCTGGAGTGTCTTTACAGGCCTAAATTTTTGACTTTTGTTTCGTTTCAGAGAGACGGCAAGGTGTTTGTCTTTTCGATCAGGAGCGAGCGTGATTATTTCCAGGCAGTTAACCCGGTTAAGCCTTGCAGCGTTTTTAGTGGGGCTGAGCCTTGCGGCCAACGCGAGCAGTCAGCCAGAACAGGCGAGCGCTGATATTCGTCGCACCAGTTTTGGCGTGCCACACATTCGTGCCGACAACGAACGGGGGCTCGGTTATGGCATCGGGTACGCCTACGCTCAGGACAACCTGTGTTTGCTGGCCAATGAAATTGTTACCGTCAATGGTGAGCGTTCACGGTATTTCGGCCCGGAGCAGCTGACGGTCGAAGAGCGCGAAAACCTGGTCAGCGACCTGTTTTTCACCTGGTTGAATAGCCCTGAAGCCGTCGCCGGTTTCTGGCAGGTGCAAACGCCTGAAATACAGCAACTCATGGACGGCTATGCGGCCGGCTACAACCGTTCGCTGGCGGAACGTCGTGCACAGGGCTTGCCGGCGCAGTGTCAGGGGGCGTGGGTACGCGAGATTAGCGCCCAGGACCTGGTCAAGTTGACCCGGCGTCTGCTGGTCGAAGGCGGAGTCGGGCAGTTTGCCGAAGCGCTGGTCGGCGCCACGCCGCCCAAAGCCGTCACACAGGAAACCGGTGAACCGCCGTCCTTCCAGATGGCCGCTACGCGCCTGCAACGATTTGCGCTGGATCGCGGCAGTAACGCGGTGGCCATCGGCAGCGAACGCTCGTTCAACGGTCGCGGGATGTTGTTGGCCAATCCGCATTTTCCCTGGGTTGGCGGGATGCGCTTCTATCAGATGCACCTGACGATTCCCGGCAAGCTGGATGTGATGGGCGCTGCATTGCCCGGATTGCCGATGATCAACATCGGCTTCAACCAGCACCTGGCCTGGACCCACACCGTGGATTCGTCCAAACACTTCACGCTTTACCGACTGCAGCTTGATCCCAAGGACTCGACCCGCTACCTGCTCGACGGCCAGTCCTTGCCGATGCACAAACAAACCCTGACGGTGAAGGTGAAGCAACCCGATGGTCAGACCACTCAGGTTGAGCAGGTGGTATACAGCTCGGAATTTGGTCCGATCGTGCAATGGCCGGGAAAACTGGATTGGGACCATCAGTACGCCTATAGCCTGCGCGACGCCAATCTGGGGAACGACCGGGTCTTGCAACAGTGGTATGCGATGAACCAGGCGACCAGCCTCAAGGATTTGCAAGCCTCGGTGCATTCTCTTCAAGGCATCCCGTGGGTCAACACCCTGGCGGTGGATGATCAGGGGCAAACGCTGTACATGAACCTGTCGGTGGTGCCCAATGTCAGCGCCCAGAAACTGGCCAAATGCAGTGATCCGCAGGCCGGGTTACAGATGATCCTGCTCGACGGTTCCAACAGTGAGTGTGCCTGGGACATCGACCCGCAGGCGGCGCAAAAAGGTATTTTTGCCGCAGACAAGCTGCCGCAGTTGTCGCGCAAGGATTTTGTCCAGCACTCCAATGATTCGGCCTGGATGGCTAACCCGGCGCAACCGCTCACCGGGTTCTCGCCACTGATCAGCCAGGAGGGCCAGCCGTTGGGCTTGCGCTCGCGTTTTGCACTGGATCGATTGAGCACACTGAACAAGGCCGGGCCTTTGACGGCGGAGGACTTGCAGCGGATGGTGATGGACGATCAGGTGTATCTGGCCGATCAGGTTATGCCCGATCTGCTGCAGTTCTGTGCCGGTGACTTGGGGGCCGATGCTGAGGCACTGAAACCTCTGTGTGCCAGCTTCAAGGCGTGGGACCGTCGGGCGAATCTGGACAGCGGACTGGGGTTTGTACACTTCCAGAATGTCATGGAACCCTTGCAGCAAATTCCCGACATCTGGCGTGTGGCGTTTGGTCCCAACGATCCGCAAAACACCCCGCGTGGTCTGGCCATTGATCGAGCGGATGTCGCCAGGGTTCTTCGTGATGCCATGTTCGCCTCGGTAGAACAAGTGAACGCCCAGGGTTTGAAACCTGACACGCGCTGGGGGGATATTCAGGTGGTCAGCAGCGGTGGCCAGCAAACGCCGATTCATGGCGGGCCGGGTACGCTGGGCGTGTACAACGCCATTCAAAGCGTGCCCAGAACAGACGGCAAACGTGAAGTGGTCAGTGGCACCAGCTATTTGCAGGTCGTGACCTTTGATGACAAGGGGCCGCAAGCTCAGGGTTTACTGGCGTTCTCGTTGTCCAGCGACCCGGGCTCGAAGTATTCGCGGGACCAGACGCAGGCTTTTTCAAACAAACAACTGAGCGTGCTGCCCTTCACTGAGCAGCAAATCACATCAGACCCGCAGTATCAGGCGCAAACGATCCGCGAGCAGGATAAAAAGGCAGGGAAGGTGGTTGCCCAGTAACCGAAAAGGTATTTGAAGCAAAAATGAAGGCCGCACCCTGTAAGGGGCGCGGCTTTCAGCTTTTAGGGGTTTGTAGCGGAATTGAATTGAGGACCGGATTACCGTCCTTGTTGCGGGTCAGGTAAACCGGCAGCACCTTGGGCAGGGAGGCCACCAGGCTGTTGAGCTCCTTGATGTTGTAGATACCGCCGAGGCGGATCTGGCCGGTGCTGTGATCGGCCACCATCACCGGTTTGCTCAGGTAACGATTGATCAACGGCAAGGCATCGGTCAGTGACAGGTTATCGAGCACCAGTTTGCCACTGCGCCAGGCCAGCGAATTGTCATTGGCATAGGTCTGACTGATCTGTGGTGTGAAGTCGCCGTGCTTGAAGCGCGCCTGCATGGAGGGGCCCAGACGTAAGCCATCGCCGGGAAGGTCGTCATTGCTGGTGACCAGCACAGAGCCTTCGATCAGGTTCACGCGAACCTGATCTTCGTACATCCAGACATTGAATCGGGTCCCGGTGACGCGAATCCTGCCGTCGGCGGCCCTGACGATAAAAGGGTGAGTCGTGTCATGGCTGACGCTGAAGAACGCTTCGCCTTTTTTCAGCGTCACGCGACGCTGATCCTTGTAGTTGCTGAACGTCAGCTCACTGCCAAGGTTCAGTTCTACCTGGCTGCCGTCGCTCAAGGCGACCTGACGGACAGTATCACTCGCTTCAAAGTGCTGGTACGAATTCGGCAGCCAGCCCATGTTCCAGCCGCTGAAAGCCGCGAGCGGCAACGCTACCGCGCAAACGGCGGCGGCAATGCCGGCACTGCGCCAGGATCTGGCCGGTTTGAAACGCGCAACAGGTTCGACGGCTTCGGGACGCGGCAGATCCCCTGCAACCAGCCAAATCTCCAGCATGGCTTCATATTCGAATGCATGCAGCGGATGAGCGTCACGCCATTGTTCGAAGGCGACCCGTTCTTCGGCGGTGCAGTCGACCGCATGCAGACGCATGCACCAATGCGCTGCGGCATCGGTAATGGCGTCAAATTCGGCTGGCGATAGAGAGTTTTCGGTCATTGACTCATCCTGATTTCCGGCATTCTAACCTTGCGGGGAAGTCTGCGAGAACTGCCGTCATGGCAATTAACTATCAATTGCGCGTTATTTCTTCACTCAGGGGGTACTGACGTGCAGTTGTCGTCCCAGATGACCGATCAGCCAGGCGATGCTGTCGGCGTTCCCAAGCTGTACTTTCAGCCTGATCAGAGGGTCTTTCTTGAACGTGTGGCGGGCCCCGCTAAGGTTTTCTGCGCCGGTCAACGTCAAAACATGATCTTTCATACGTTCCGTATCCTCATGAATTGAATTACCCAGTTCCTGCCATTCTCCGGTATCAGGGTCCTCAACCATGAACAGCTGGGTATAGGGGGTCTTGATCGACAGTGCGGTGCCTTGAACCGTCGTCAACTCGTTTTTGAGGGTATTGGCAATCGGGTTGGACGTACCAATCAGATCAGCGAATGGGCGGCCGGGGTCGAGGTAGGTAATGTCTTCGGCGTTACAAGCGATGTGTGCGAGCTCATGAATAATCGTCATCGCTCTGCTATGGGCACCGATAGGGAATTGCGCGTCGCTCAGGTGCGGGCGGTAGTGTTCGAAGTTGGGCGCGAAGAATTTATCGGCCAGGTGAATTTTTTTCTTCGCGTCCTTGGGAACGATAAAGGCGAAGGTATGCTCAGCGCCCTCAATCACCCTGCCGACCACAAAACGATTGGAGTCGGGCTTTCTGAGCGTCGGGTCCAGCAAGGCTGTAAAAATCTCTGTCACGACTTTTTCAAGTTGCTCGACATGCGCTGGCAGTACTTGCGACACGCCGATGAAGTCGGCGATGAGCTGATGCACCGGGGTCACTGAATCGTCGGAAGTCTTGAGCAATTGCAGGTTTCGGAAACTGTTCCAGGCGTAGGTGGTGGCCTGGTCCAGCGCTTCGTCGATCTGACGGGCCCTTTGCGGAAACAGTTGACGGATCCGCGGCATGCCACTGGCGTCGATGTTCATGCCTCCCCACACCGCTAATGCGGCATCCAATCGATTGACGAGGCTGAAGTGGGGTACTGTCGCTCCGCGGTTCAGGACCCATTGTTTCGCCAGGTTTTGGCGCAGCACAGGCCCACGGTTTTTGGTGCCTTCAATGCGCCAGCGGGTGCCGTGCTTGTCGACCGGGTACACTTTTCCTTCAACCGCTGCGTAGCGTTTCCTGGTTTTTGAGTGGGTGTAGAGCCCAAGCGTCGAGTCTGATGTCAGCGATCCCAGATCGACGTCGATGCTTTCATGGCGGCTTAGCTCGGTGCGTTCGGGAGCGGTGATGTCAACGTCATGCCAGTTGAATCGGCGAGCGGGGGCCTGCGGTACAGCGACCTGTGGCGTCGAAGTCACCGGCGTTTGCCCTCCAAGCGATCGCCGTAGCGTAGCGAGCTGAGCAATACCGTTAATGAATTCTTTAAGCGCGGGCCCCCACTTATGCGTCTGAAGGTCTTCGGCGGATTGCTTGATGTGGCGGTAACTGCGCCAGACCGTAACAGGGTAGGCGAGTTTTCCCATGAAAAATGAGTAGGACTCGTGAAGGTCTTCGCCCAGCACATGCTTGATGATCGTCCATTCACTGTGTTTTTTGTCGTCGGGCTGACAACCCAGCAAACGGCCCAACAGCGCGGCGTTGTCATTGAACAACTGACTGAACAGGTGCCCCTTGATCGGATTGGACGCCAGTTTGACCTCGCTGACGTGATTGTTGGAAGGCATCGTTGTCGCTTGGCTGGCGCGGTTATGGGGGATTGCCATCCGGTATTCCAGCAGTGTCCGGTCGGGCTGCGGCAGGTGGGTGAGTATCCAGTCGAGCAGCGGTCCCCGCGCTTTCAACTCGGTCAGCAGTTGCGCTTCGTTTTCATATTCCTTGATCCCGTGACGCGGGCTGTGCGGTGCAAGCAGGACTTGCGGTGCTGCTCTATCGGTGTTTGAACCGAGCAGGTAAACACCGGGAACTGTGATCGTCTGTGCGCTTTTTACCCCCAGGAACTCAAGCGGGCGAATGATGGTGTGAGCACCGTCGACTGCCGCACGGGCGATAGCGTCGGGCATGTCCATGACTTGCCGGATCAGATCAAATCCCGTTTCGCTCAGGCGTTCCTGCAGCTTTTCCGTGTGGGCGTAATGCATCAGTTGCCAGGGCAGTTGTCTGTAAAATCGCGTTCTGCGATGTGTGTTGGTGGGGGTATCTGCAAGGGCTTCGCTCAGTAGTTTCTGTTGGTGCTCGCCCGGTTTCAGGTTTCGTATCAGGTCTTTGATGTAGCGTTCGTCCATTGCTTCGGGAATTACGGTGTTATCAAGTGATTGCAGTGTGAACCGGGCCTGATCCAGATCCTTGAAAGGCGTCAACGCAAAGTCGGTGAGGGTTTGAGTCCGGGCCGGCGACGTCGGGCGTGCGCTGATCTGTATCAGAACCTTGTCCGGGTCGATGTTGAAGTCGTCTGTCTTGAGTTGTCTTTCAAGTTCGACGTGAGCCGTGCGCTGCAATGACCGTAGACCCGTCAGGTAATCCTGGTCGTCATTGACGTTGTTGAGGTATTGCTGAAGCAGTTCGCCGTGCAGCACCAGATCTTTAATGGATGCCTGGGTCAGCCATGCCGGCAGTTTTTCCTGAGTCGCCAGGGACTGGGCAATGTCCGTTGCGGTGCGTAAGCCCGTCAGCGGGGCCCGTAATGACAGCAGATTCAGAAGGTCCGCCAGTAGCGCGGGGGAGACCGGCGTCGCCAGCGCGCGGGTGATGCATGCCTGATCAAGATGGACATAGGGTTTTTGAAGGTGATCGAAAAAATTCCCGTGTATTCGATGCAGGGGCGCCAGCGCATAACCTCTACCCGGCAAACGCTCGCTACGGCCAAGGTTCTCCAGAAGTGTTAAACGCAGAACGTCATGCTTGAGGCGATGATCGAGCACGGCCTGCAATCGTGACACTGTCTCGAAGGGTTCAAATCCCGATGCAGGCGTCCACAAAATCGCCTTGCCCGAGTGCTCGGGGTCCAGGCCGCCTCGTTCAGTCAGCACAAAACAACTGGCCAGCTGCAACGGGTTTACCGCGCCAGCGGCCTTCAATGCCAAGGCAAACACGTCCGGTAGAAAACCGTTCAAGGCGGCTCGCTGCAGGTGTATCGGGCTATCGAGCACGGTTTTGATGATCGCCTGTGCCRTCGAGTCCAGCGTGCGCGTGACCGCGCGCAGCTTCAATTCACTGCGCAATGCGGTTGACAGGGTATGGGTAAAACTCGATTGCAGGTTATCCACGGATGAACTGACGAGGCTTTGTAACTGCTCGAAGGTGCTGAGGCCTGCGGGAATGGCCGGGTGCTGTTTTTTCCGTTGATCGAGTGCCTGTTCAACCGAGTGAAGCAGCGCCAGTTCCGTTTTGGCGGACTCGGCTCGCACGGTCGCCGGTTGCCCACTCCTGCGCTGGTCAACCCGTGTACTCCAGCGGCCCGCTGAATCGGTGGTCAGTAGTCGATCATCGAGCAGTCCACGGACATCCAGCGCGTTATCAAGCAAGGCGTGGGCGGACAGCGTGCCTCCGCTTTCACGGTAACGGCTCAAGGCATGGCTGAGGTTGTCCCGTTGCTTGCGCAGGATGTCGGCCATGACTTCTTCAAATACCGACCCTATGACAGGGGCGCCTTCAACCTGGCGCTCCTCCGGTTCCAGGCCCAGAAAGGTGATGCGTTCATCCAGCGACATGAAATTGAGCAGCGTGTCTTCGTGACCTTCGCTTTTCAGCATTTGCAGCACGATCTTTTTGACCGCTGACAGCGTGTCAGTCGCTTCGATGCCTCGGGACGGGGTGTACAAAAAACCCAATGTGTCGGCACCTCCGATCATCAAGGTCGAGGCCAATTGCGCGAAATGCTTGAAAGGCGAAGTGACCCGCACTTTTTCGATGCGCACTGTAGTGTCCGTGGGCGCGAGGCTGACATTCATCAATTGCAAGTACTCCTGCGTCGTCAACACGCCCTCCTGGCGCTGGAGCAGAAGCTTGAGGTGGAACGTATCGCGCAAACCCTCGGTGAAAAACGCCCTGCGTGACAAATCATTGCTCATCTCGGTGTTCCAGAACACATCGAGCAGGCTGTGCAGATGAGGGGTGAAGCTCTGGGCGATCTCTTTTACGGCTCTTTCCCAGGCCAGGTTATCGGCGTCGCTGCTGACGTCATGCCCGGGATGGGCAAACACTCTGGAGTCGCCCGCAGGCCACTGGTTGGTCAGGTAAAAATGGAGGAGGGCATCGCTCAGTGAAAGCGAGGAAATCGTGTGTTGGTAGGTTTGCTCGTCGAAGGCTGAAGCTGTACTGACAAAACTCTTCAGTCGGGTGAGACGTTGGTCCAGTTTCGGAAATGGCTTGTGCAACGCGTTTTTCAGGGTGTCGTTCAGCATCGATTGCAATGTTGGCATCTTGAGCAGCTCAGCCATCATTGTGTTGATGTTCTGAGCCTGATTGCTTTCAAGTGTGAGCTGCTGGACCTGGAACACCGCGCCTGCGATTGTTTTTGTGGATATGTCAGGTGTGGCGCCAGATAAAGCGCAGCGTTGTTCGATGGAGAGAAAACGCAACAGTTCACGCTTGCCGGCGTCCGACGCCAGCCACTCCTTGAGCTTGCTTTTGAGGTCATTCATGTCCGCGAATTTGGTCAGGCCTTTCCATGGCGTGTAGAGCGTGACCTCTCCATCCTGGGGGCGGCTCATGGCGAACGTGCCGGCCAGTGCAATATCGTCCGTGCCTGGCACGCTGAGCAACAGCTGCGAAACATCCATGGGGTCTTTTTGCGTGGTGCGGGCTGTGTCGGTCGCCAGATAAACGTTCTTGATCCATTTCAGGTCATCAAGCGTGAAGCCCAGCGTTTTTTCGCGGTCACCGGGCTGTCGGGCACCGGCGGCGCGTTGTGCCTCGTCGAAAAAAAACGGGATTGGGGGAACAGTCATGGTTGTCCTCGATGTGCGGCGATCGGTTGACCGCAGTCGTTAAGTCGAGGAAAAACAGTACGGCCGCTGGAAGGCTCATGTGCGGTACATATTGCTTGAGCCGATCTGGCGGTTGAGGCTTGACAGAACGCCGGTACAACAGCGCTTAATCGGCGACTTTTTCAGGTTGCCCTGCAGCCTCGCTTCACGCTGTTGCCCGTACTCAATAATAAAATTGGAGCTTCAGATGACCGTATCGCCCGAAATGGCCGTCAGTTCGAACACCCAAACGCTCGATTTCGACGCGCTCGTTCAATTGCTCGAACAGATTTTTCTGCGTCATGGCACCTCTGCCGACGTCGCCAAGACCCTGGCCCTCAATTGCGCCGGCGCCGAGCGCGACGGTGCTCACAGCCATGGTGTGTTCCGTATTCCCGGTTATGTCTCGACGCTGAACAGCGGCTGGGTCAATGGTCAGGCCGTGCCGGTGGTTGAAGACGTTGCCTCGGGGTTTGTCCGGGTCGATGCCGGCAATGGTTTCGCCCAGCCGGCCCTGGCGGCAGCACGCGCCCTGTTGGTGGAAAAGGCTCGCAGCGCCGGCATTGCGGTGCTGGCGATTCGCAATTCACACCATTTTGCCGCCTTGTGGCCGGACGTCGAACCGTTTGCCTATGAAGGGCTGGTGGCACTGAGCGTGGTCAACAGCATGACCTGCGTGGTGCCCCACGGCGCCGATCGTCCGTTGTTCGGCACCAACCCGATCGCATTCGCGGCCCCTCGGGCAGGCGGCGAGCCGATTGTCTTCGACCTGGCCACCAGCGCCATTGCCCACGGCGATGTGCAGATCGCCGCACGCAAGGGCGAGCGCTTGCCGGCAGGCATGGGCGTGGACAGCCTTGGCCAGCCGACACAAGACCCGAAAGCAATTCTTGAAGGCGGCGCCTTGCTGCCGTTTGGCGGGCACAAAGGTTCCGCCTTGTCGATGATGGTGGAACTGTTGGCGGCAGCGCTGACCGGCGGCAATTTTTCCTTTGAGTTTGACTGGTCGAACCATCCGGGCGCGAAAACGCCCTGGACCGGTCAACTGTTGATCGTGATCGACCCGAGCAAGACCGCTGGGCAGAATTTTGCCGAGCGCAGTCAGGAACTGGTTCGGCAGATGCACGGCGTGGGGCTCAAGCGCCTGCCGGGTGATCGGCGCCATAAGGAACGGGCCAAGTCTGGTGCGCAAGGCATTGCACTTGACGCCGAGACGCTGGCGAACCTGCGGGAACTGGCGGGGCTCTGAGGCTCAATGCAGGTCAGTGAGCCGACGCGGACAAATCCGTGTAACGCAGGCAAGAGAAAGGCGAGCCCATGGCTCGCCTTCTTTTTGCTGTGTAATGCGGTGCTGTTTAACGCCGCCCCAGCAACAACCCGACCACCAGCCCGAAACCGGCGGAGATTGCCACGGTTTGCCATGGATGCCCACCAATGTAGGTTTCGGTGGCATCGAAGACAGGTTGGGTGCGGTCACGCACACGGCTGACGGAGTCCCGTGCCTGCTGGAGTTTCAGGGCGATTTGCTCGCGCAGGGTCTCTGCTTCCTCGCCGACCAGCGTTGCGCTGCGGGTCAGCAGTTTTTCCGACTCTTCGATCAGCGTTGCCAGCTCGCTGAACGCCAGTTCCTTGGATTGGTCTTCGGCGACTTGTGCTGCGGTTTTCCGAGCCATTGAGGTACTCCTTGCAGGTAATCAGGCAGTGAACAATGGAGTCTAGCCCCGTCGAAAAAGTTGCAGCAAATTTTTGCGTCGACCCCGTGGAGCGGAAAATTCCTGAGTCAGACGTTTCGTCCTACAGTGTAAGATGTTGCCTATTTTACGCAGCAGGAAATTCCCATGAGCTTCAATCTGGCCGACAAACCCCTCGCCGAGCGCGCGGCGCTGGAAGATGAAAAATCCCGTCTGTTCGACCTCTGGCAAAGCAACCTGGGCAAATCCAAGGGTGAGGCGGCGCGCTTGTTCGGTGAGCGCGCCAAGCGCAAAGGCAAGTGGGCTGAATGGGTCCGTGCCGAGCTCGACGCGATGTCGCCGCCGGAATTCGCCAACATGGTGCGCAGTGAAGTCAACCGCCTCATGGCTGCCAACAAGTAAGTACGGCCTTCAGGCAAAACACGCGACGATCGCTTCGCGCACTTTCAGTACTACCGGATCGAGTTGGGTGCTGGTGCGCCAGCCCAGTTCGATCGGGTATCGCGGCAAGGCCAAAGGGCAGGGCAGCAGCGCCAGGCCACTGAGCGCCGCGATGCTTTGCGCGGCATGGGCCGGAATGGTCGCCACTGCCTGACTGCCCTTGAGCAAATGCGGTAACGCGGCAAAATGCGTGGTCGACGCACACACCCGACGACTCAGCCCCAGCGCCGCCAACCCTTCATCGGTGATGCCGATAAAACCGCCGGACGACACCAGGATGTGTTCCCGGGCGACGAACTCCTCAAGGCTGATGACCTGTTGTCCTTCGGTCAGGCTGGCGCGATCCACCAGGCATAAATACCCGCCTTCTCCCAACACCTGACGACTGAGCAAGCGCTCGGCAAATCCTCCTGCGGTGATCGCCAGGTCGATGCTGCGATCCATCAAGGCGTTGGCGACGATCTGGCTGTGGGTTTGCCGGAAGATCAGCCGCAGTTTCGGTGCTGTCCGGGCGATTTCTTCGATAAGTCGGCGGCCGTAGGCAATCTCGAAATCATCCGACATCCCCACCGACACCGAGCGGCCGTCGTACTGATGGGCCGCCGGATCGACCATATCCAGGCTTTGACGGCATTTGTTCAGGGCGTCGCTGACCACCGGTTTCAACTGATTGGCTTTGAGCGTCGGCGCCAGTCCACGGCCGGTGCGCACGAACAACTGATCGCCATACACCTCGCGCAGCCTGCGCAGCGCGGCACTGACCGCCGATTGCGTCACGCCCAGGCGCAAGGCCGCCCGGCTGGCGCTGGACTCTTCATGCAGCGCTTCGAAGACTTTGAGCAGGTTCAGATCGATAGTTACGATATTCATATGGTTCATATCATTCAGCAGTGAATCGGGCTTTATTCATGATCCCGTGACGCCGGAGAATGGGCAATACCAGATGCCAATGGAGTTGTTGCGATGCCCAAATCAATCGTTGCCGCACTGCAAATCGGTGCCTTGCCCGGTGGCAAGGYCGACACCCTGGAGCAGATTCTTGCCTGGGAAAACGCCATTACCGAATCCGGGGCCCGATTGGTGGTGATGCCCGAAGCGTTGCTCGGCGGTTATCCCAAGGGCGAGGGGTTTGGCACGCAATTGGGTTATCGACTGCCGGAGGGGCGTGAAGCGTTTGCCCGGTATTTCGCCAACGCCATCGACGTGCCTGGCGCCGAGACTGAAGCCCTGGCCGGGTTGTCGGCGCGCACCGGGGCCAATCTGGTGATCGGTGTAATTGAACGTGCGGGCAGTACGCTGTATTGCACGGCGCTGTACTTCGACCCGCAGGCCGGCCTGATCGCCAAGCATCGCAAGTTGATGCCCACCGGCACCGAGCGGCTGATCTGGGGCAAGGGCGATGGTTCGACGTTGCCGGTCATCGACAGCCAGGTCGGACGAATCGGCGCGGTGATTTGCTGGGAAAACATGATGCCGTTGCTGCGCACCGCGATGTACGCCAAAGGCATTGAGGTGTGGTGTGCGCCGACGGTGGACGAGCGCGAGATGTGGCAAGTCAGCATGCGCCACATCGCCCATGAAGGACGCTGCTTTGTGATCAGCGCCTGCCAGGTCCAGGATTCGCCGCAAGCCTTGGGTGTGGAGATTGCCAACTGGCCGGCAGATCGACCGCTGATTGCCGGCGGTAGCGTGATTGTCGGGCCGATGGGCGATGTATTGGCCGGGCCGTTGCGCCATGGACCCGGGTTACTGACGGCTGAAATCGACACGGACGACCTGGTTCGCGCCCGTTATGACTACGACGTGGTCGGGCACTATGCGCGGCCGGATGTGTTTGAACTGACAGTGGATGAGCGCGCCAAACCCGGCGTCCGCTTCACCGCCTGACCCCTGTGGAAGCGAGCCTGCTCGCGATTGCGGTTTACCATCCAGCATTGAAGTTGGCTGACCCACCGCWATCGCGAGCAGGCTCGCTCCCACATTGGCTCTATGGTGATCACACTTAATGTGTTTCCTTACGAGCGGTTCACCTGTGCGACCGCGCCGAGCGTTGCGGGCTCAGCCTTGGCCGGCACATCGGGGTTTTCCATGACCTGAAGGATCGAGGCTTCCGGGTCGAAATCGTCTTCTTCCAGCTCGATGAACTCCTCGGGCAAGAAGATATTCAGCACGATTGCGCACAACGCCCCGACGGTAATCGGCGATTCAAAGATGTTGTGCAGCGCCAGCGGCAACTCGCGCAACACCTCCGGCACTGCCGCCACGCCCAGGCCCATGCCGAGGGAAATCGCCACGATCAGCATGTTGCGTCGATGCAGGCCGGCTTCGGCGAGGATCTTGATCCCGGCCACCGCCACCGTGCCGAACATCACCAATTCGGCGCCGCCAAGCACCGGTTTTGGCATCAGTTGCAGCACCGCGCCGATCATCGGGAACAACCCCAGCAGCACCAGCAAACCGGCGATGAAGAACGCCACGTAGCGACTGGCGACACCGGTGAGCTGGATCACGCCGTTGTTCTGGGCAAACGTGACCATTGGCATGCTGTTGAACACGGCAGCCATCGCTGAGTTAAGGCCGTCGGCGAGCAGTCCGGATTTGATCCGGCGAATGTAGACAGGGCCTTTGACCGGTTGCCGGGAAATCATCGAGTTGGCGGTCAGGTCACCGGCGGCTTCCAGCGGCGACACGAGGAAAATCACCGCGATTGGCACAAACGCGACCCAGTCGAAGTTAAAGCCGTACTTGAACGGTACCGGCACGCTCATCAGCGGTACGTCAGGCAGGCTGGCGAAGTTGACGTCACCCATCAGCCAGGCCACGACATAGCCCAGGGTCAGGCCGATGACGATGGCGCCGAGGCGTAGAAAGGGCACATCGACCCGGTTCAACAGCACAATGGTGCCAAGCACCAAGGCTGCCAGCGCCAAATGACTGGCCGCGCCAAGGTCCGGCGCTCCGAAGCCACCGGCGATGTCGGTCATGGCTACTTTGATCAGCGACAAGCCCATCAACGTAATGATCGTGCCGGTCACCACTGGGGTGATCAGCATCCGCAGTTTGCCGATGAATTGGCTCAGCGCCACTTCAATGAACGCCGCAAAGAAGCACACGCCGAAGATCGTCGAGAGGATTTCATCGGTGCCGCCGCCTCGTGCCTTGACCATGAACCCGGCACTGAGAATCACACTGATGAACGAGAAACTGGTGCCTTGCAGGCACAGCAAGCCAGAGCCGACCGGGCCGAACCGTCGGGCTTGAACAAAGGTGCCCAGGCCCGAAACGAACAACGCCATGCTGATCAGGTACGGTATTTCACTTTGCAGACCGAGGGCGCCGCCCATGATCAGGGTTGGCGTGATGATGCCGACAAAACTCGCCAACACATGTTGCAGGGCGGCGAAGACGGTGGCGGTCAGGTGCGGGCGGTCGTTGAGGCCGTAAATCAGGTCGTTATTGCGCGCAGCGGGGGCTTTTTCAGAGGCAGTCATGGTTGGTTGCGTGCCAAAAGGGCGGGCGGGTCAGAAAATGGAGGCGCAGGATGCCAGCAGCGGGCCTCAAGGGCAACGAACAAGATCTGCCGCCTTACACCGATCGTTCCCATGCTCCGCGTGGGAATGCAACCCGTGACGCTCTGCGTCACATTCAGAAGCGGAACGCGGAGCGTCCCTGGCGGCATTCCCACGCAGAGCGTGGGGAACGATCACTGCCTGAAAAGTCAGGTTTTGCTGAAGGCTGCCAGCAAATCCTGCTCAAACGCCCTCTGCGCGTCCCCCGGTACCTGAGCGCGATGCCGCGCCAGATGAAACTCGACCTCAAAACTCATTTCGCCCTGGCGCACGGCACGCAGCAACCCTTTGTCTTCCCAGCTGCGGGCAAAGTGATTGGGCAAATACCCCACGTGTTTGCCGGACAGAATAAAGGCGAGGGTGCCTTCGACCTGTTCCGAGCGTGCCGAACACAGTTTTCCTTGAAACGGTTCGTCGGTGCGCAGAAACCGGTACGGATGATCGACCCGGTCGCAGGCTTGCAGCGCTTCGTCGTTCGGCGCGTCATCGGTGAATAACGGATGGCCGGGGGCGCAATACAAGTGCTGGGTTTCGGTGAACAGCTCGCGGTAGTCAAACGCGCTCTGCACCTGGGAGAAATAGCCGATGGCCAGGTCCAGCCGTTGCTGCAGCAGCAAGCGCTCCATTTCGCCGGGCATGGCACTGATCAGTTCGATGCGCACCGATTCGTCCCGCTCACGAAAGCGCCGTATCGCGTCCGCCACCCGTTGCAGCACCGATTGATCAAGGGCTTCGGACAGACCGAGGCGCACTTCGCCAATCAATCTGCCCGCCACACCGTTGGATTGATGGCGAAACGCTTCGATGGACTCAAACAGCCCACGTGTGGCGGTCAACAGCTGTTCGCCCTTGGGCGTGATCTTGAACCCGCCCTTGCCGCGACTGCACAAGCGATAGCCGAGGCGGGTTTCGAGCTTGGCCATTTGCTGGCTGATGCTCGATTGGCTCAAGCCCAGCTCGCCTTGGGCCGCACTGAAACCGCCGCACTCGACCACGCGCACAAACAGGCGCAGCAGTTGCAGGTCGAGGTCGTGAAGTTGCCCGAGCATCAAACATTACTCCGCCATAAAGTCAGGTTAACAAACTTAATATTTCGCCAATGTATCCGAGCGCGCACGCTGCCACCACTTCCTCTGGTCAGGTGTTCGTCATGGCTCCCATGTTCAAGCTGTGTTTCCCCGCGTTGTTCCTCACCTTGGCTGTGTCGGCTCAGGCGCAGGAAAAGACCGTCAACCTCTACAGTTGGGCCGATTACGTGGCGCCCGAAACCTTGCAGGCGTTCGAAAAGGAAACCGGGATTCACGTGCGCTACGACACGTTCGATTCTTCGGAAGTGCTGGAAACCAAACTGCTCACCGGCGGCAGCGGGTATGACGTGGTAGTGCCGTCCTCCAGTGTGCTGGCCCGCGGGCTGGCGGCGGGGGCGCTGAAGGAAATCCCCCACGAAGGGCTCAAGGGCTACGCCAACCTTGATCCGGATCTGCTGGAAAAACTGGCTGCCGTCGACCCCGGCAATCGTTATGGCGTGCCGTACACCTGGGGCACGCTGGGTTTGGGGATGAACGTTGAAGCAGTACAGAAGCGCCTGCCGAATGTGCCGCTCAATAGCCTGGATCTGCTGTTCAAACCGGAATACGCCAGCAAATTGAAAGACTGCGGCATCGCGATTCTCGATTCGCCGCAAGAAGTCATCGGCCTGGCACTGCACTATCTGGGTAAAGATCCCTACAGCACCGACAAGGCCGACCTGACGGCCGCCGATGCGTTGCTGCATCAGTTGCAGACGAATGTGCTGTACGTCGCCACCGGACGGCAGATCAGCGACCTGGCCAATGGCAGCGTGTGCTTGGCGCTGACCTACAACGGTGACGCCAGCATGGCCGCCGATCAGGCGCGCAAGGCCAACAAGCCGTTTGAGGTGGCGTACCGGATTCCCAAGGAAGGCACGCTGGTCTGGCAGGACAACCTGGCGATCCCCAAGGACGCGCCGCACCCCGAAGAAGCCAGGGCCTTTATCGAATTCATGCTGCGACCCGAATCCGTGGCGGCGYTGACCAACACGCTGTTTTTCGCCACGGCCAACCAGGCGGCGACCCCGCTGGTGGATGAAGCCGTGCGCACCGACCCGGACATCTTTCCACTGCCCGATGTGCGCGGCCGCCTGTACGCCGACCAAAGCATGAGCCTCAAGGACCTGCGTTCGCGCACTCGCCTGTGGACCACGTTCCGTAGCCGCCAATAACAAAAAGGAGATCACCATGGACGTCCCGATGCAAAACGATCAAGCCATGACCCGCGACAGCCTCTATGGCACTGCCGCCGAAAGCACCTACGCCGGCATCACCAGTTTCATGCGCCGTCGCTACAGCCGCGACTTGCGAGGTGTCGACGTCGCGGTCAGCGGAGTCCCGTTTGACACCGCCACCAGCAACCGTCCCGGCGCACGTTTCGGGCCGCGGGGGATTCGCGCCGCGTCCACCGGGATTGCCTGGGAACGCCACTGGCCGTGGACCTTTGATCCGTTCGATCACTTGGCCGTCATCGACTACGGCGACTGCGACTTTGATTACGGTTCGCCGCACACGATTCCAGAAAGCATCGAAGCCCACGCCGAGCACATCCTGAACAGCGGCAGCGCGATGCTGACGTTCGGCGGCGATCACTTCATTACCTACCCGTTGCTCAAGGCCCATGCGCGCAAACATGGTGCGTTGTCGCTGATCCACTTCGACGCCCACAGCGACACCTGGCCGGATGAGGACGGCAAGCGGGTCGACCACGGCACCATGTTCTGGCATGCGGCCAGGGAAGGGCTGGTGGATCCGTCGCGTTCGGTGCAAATCGGTTTGCGCACCACCAATGATGATCACCAGGGTTTTCAGGTGCTGGATGCGCGTCTGGTACATCGCCAGGGCTGCGAGGCGATTGTCGAAGCGATCCGGGCGAGGGTAGGGGATAACCCGGTGTACCTGACGTTCGATATCGATTGCCTCGACCCGGCTTTTGCCCCCGGTACGGGGACGCCGGTATGCGGTGGCTTGAGCACCGTACAGGCGCTGGAGATTCTGGGTGGGTTACGCGGGATCAATCTGGTGGGCATGGATGTGGTGGAAGTCGCACCGGCCTATGATCACGCGGACATTACCTCACTGGCGGCGGCGACATTGGCGATGGAAATGCTGTGTTTGTATGCGGCCAGACACAAAGTCGACCGCTAAGTGTTCTTTTTCTGGTTTATTTAACCCATTTATCCAATCGAGTCTAAGCTCACCAATCAGGCCTGAATGAGGTGCTGAAATGTCTGACTTTGACTACGACTTGATTGTGATTGGTTCCGGGTTCGGCGGCAGCGTTGCCGCCTTGCGCGCGACCGAAAAAGGCTACCGGGTCGGCGTCATGGAGGCAGGACGGCGCTGGCCTGACAGCGCGATTCCCAAGAACAACTGGGACGTCCGTAATTACCTCTGGCAGCCTGAAGCGCAAATGTACGGCTTACAGCGCCTGACGTTCCTCGACGACGTGCTGGTCCTCCACGGCGCCGGCGTCGGTGGCGGCTCGCACGTATACGGCAGCACCCTCTACGTGCCGCCGAAGAAGTTCTTCGCCGCTCCAGAGTGGTCTTACATCACCGACTGGTACGACGAGTTGCCGGCGTACTACGATCAGGCCCAGCGCATGATGGGGGTGACCCGCGTCCCCTACATGGACAGTGACAAGGACCGGTTGATGCGCGAAGTGGCCACCGACATGGGTCATGGTCATACCTATAACAAGGCGCCTGTCGCGACCTTCTTCGGCACCCCTGGCGTCGAGGTCGACGATCCTTTTTTCGGCGGCGCCGGACCGCGCCGCACCGGTTGCGTGAACTGCGGAAACTGCATGATTGGCTGCGGTCGCGGGGCCAAGAACAAGCTGACGGAGAACTACCTTTACCTGGCGGAAAAGAATGGCTGCATCATTCATGATCTGCACGAAGTCACCGAATTGACGCCACTCGATGGCGGCGGCTATGAAGTGCTCACCACCCACCCGGGCTGGATGCAGCGCGTCGCACACATCGACCGTCATCGTTACACGGCTCGAGAGGTCGTGGTCTCCGCACACGCTTATGGCTCGGCACGGTTGCTGCACCACATGCGCGATGCCGATAAGTTGACCGGCCTGTCGAATCAACTCGGCAAGCTGGCCCGGACCAATTCCGAGGCACTCATTCTAGTCACCCGTCCGTACCGTGACTGGAAGAAGGACCCAGATCGTTTCATCATTGCCCCAGGCAGCGTGTCCATTACCTCCGGAGTCTGGCCAGACGCCAACACCAGCATCGAGCCGGTCTCCTATGGTGTGGGCAGCGACTTCTTTACGCTCGCCACCACCTACTATGCTTC
>NZ_JBFUKU010000055.1:0-26142 GCF_056400685.1 Pseudomonas sp. P5_A12
GGAGGAACCCGGTCAATTGTAGGAGCGAGCCTGCCCGCGAAGGGGTCAGAAAACTCACCACAAAATCTCATACGGCTGTCGAATTTGTCCCCGCCCCCGCCACGCATCTGTTAAAAACCGTCCTTTCCCGCTGATCTTCCGGACTGCCGCATGTTGTCGAGTTGGATGAGCCGCTTGAGTCGTCGCTGGTTGCCGCTGCTGTGTATGGCCACATTGATCGTCGGTCTGCCAGTGAGTTGCGGTGCGCTCAAGTACAAAGAGCGCGAGCTGTTGTTTCGCATCGAGCCGGGCACGGCGGGCTGGTATCGCGGCTTGCCGGACGATGTGCAGGAGTTCGACATCAAACCCGCCCGTTTCAAGGCCGGGCAAAACCTGCACGCCTGGTGGTGGCCCGCCGCACGCCGGGATGCGCCGTCGATCCTCTACCTGCACGGCGTGCGCTGGAACCTGACGGGCCAGGCGTTTCGCATCGAGCAATTGCGCGCCATGGGCTATTCGGTGCTGGCCATTGACTACCGTGGCTTCGGTCAAAGCCAAGGTGATCTGCCCTCGGAAGCCAGTGTTTACGAAGACGCCCGAGCCGCCTGGGAGCGCTTCACCCAGATGCAACCGGACGCCAGCAAGCGCCTGATCTACGGCCATTCCCTCGGCGGCGCGGTGGCCATCGACCTCGCGGCGGACCTGACCGCACAGGCGAAAAAGCAACAAGTCGAAGTTCCGGTGCGAGGCTTGGTAATCGAGTCCACGTTCACCTCCCTGGGCGATGCCGTGGCGCAAGTGGCCGACAGTAACCTGCCGGTGAACTGGCTGCCGGTGCGTTGGCTGTTGTCGCAGAAATTCGATTCCATCGACAAGATCGTCGACATCGACATGCCACTGTTGGTGGTTCACGGCCTGGCCGACGCGTTCATGCCCTCACGCTTCAGCCAACAATTGTTCAATGCCGCCAATCAACCCAAGCGCCTGCTGCTGGTGCCCGGGGGTACGCATAACAACAGCATGAGCCTGGGTGGCAGCGAATATCGCCAGGCTCTCGAGGGTTTGATGAAAGCCAGACCTAGCGGTAACCCCGGGCTTGCAGGTTGAACAGCTGCGCATAGCGTCCGCCCGCCTGCACAAGGCTGTCGTGATCGCCGCGCTCAAGAATCGCTCCCTGATCCAGCACGATGATGTGGTCCGCATTGCGCACGCTGGAAAACCGGTGGGAAATCAGCAACGTCATGCGGCCTTCGGTGTGCTCGCTGAAATGCTCGAACACCGCCGCTTCCGCCGCCGGATCGAGTGCCGAGGTCGGTTCGTCGAGAATCAGGATATCGGCCTCGCGACGCATGTAGGCACGGGATAACGCGATCTTTTGCCACTGCCCGCCTGACAGCTCTTGCCCACCGGCAAACCATCGACCCAATTGCGTGGCATACCCTCGATCCAGACGCTCGATAAACGGCGCGGCCATGCCCTGAGCCGCCGCGTCCTGCCAGCGCTGTTCATCATTGAACGCCAACGTGTCGCCGACGCCGATGTTTTCGCCCACCGTAAATTGGTAGCGGATGTAATCCTGGAAAATCACGCCGATGCGCTGTCGTAGCACGTCTTCCTTCCAGGCCTGCAAATCGCTGCCGTCGAGCAAAATGCGGCCTAGATCGGGTCGATACAAACGGGTCAGCAACTTGATCAGCGTGGTCTTGCCCGAGCCGTTCTCCCCCACCAGCGCCAAGCTGCGCCCCGGAACCAGGTGCAGGTCGATACCTTCCAGCGCCGCACGACTCGCCCCCGGATAACTAAAACTGACGTTCTCGAAACGCAAGCCATCGCCGGGCACCGCGCCCTCGGTGAGATGTCCGGAATCGGCTACCACCGGTTCGGCCAGGTATTCATAAAGGTTCGACAGGTAAAGGCCGTCTTCATAGAGACCACTGATGGCGCTCAAGCTACTGCTGACTGCGCTTTGCCCCTGCTTGAACAGCACCAGGTACATGGTCATTTGCCCCAGGGTGATGTCGCCGTGAACGGTATCGACCACCACCCACGCATACGCCAGGTAAAACGCCGAAGTGCCGAGCAGGCCCAGGACAAATCCCCAACCATCGCGGCGCAACGTCAACCGGCGGTCTTCGGCGTAGAGACGCGCGAACGTGTCGCGATAGCGCTGCAACAACAACGGCGCGAAACCGAACAGCTTGACCTCTTTGATGTACCCCTCGTGGGACAGCAGCGTCTCGATGTAATTCTGCTGCCGGCTCTCCGGCGCCCGGCGGGTGAACAGCCGAAACGCATCCCCGGAAAAATGCGCTTCGGCGAAAAACACCGGCAATGCTCCGACCACCAGCAGCACCAGCGCCCACGGCGAAAAGTGCACCAGCAACACGCCGAAGCTGATCAGCACAATCAGGTTCTGGATCAACCCCAACGACTTCATTACCAACGCCAGCGGCCGGGTCGACGCCTCGCGCCGCACCCGCACCAACTTGTCGTAAAACTCGGAGTTCTCGAACTGCACCAGCGACAACGTCTGGGCTTTCTCCAGAATCATCGTGTTGACCTTCTGCCCCAACTGCACCCGCAACAGCGACTGCTGAACCGACAACGCCCGCTGAGTACCGGACAACAACGCCAACACCCCCGCCTCCATCAACACATAACGCACCACCGGCCACAACGGCGCACTGCCTTGCTGCGCGTGCAACTGCATGGCACTGACCACAGCGTCAACGATGCGCTGGCCTATCCAGGCGGCGAGCGCCGGCAGTACACCAGCGATCAGGGTGGCCAGGACCAGGCCGAGGAATAATCCGCGAGAGGTGCCCCAGACCAGCAGCAAGGCGCGTCGGGCCTGGTCGAACAAGGCGGTGAAGCGGTTAAGGGCCGCAGGCATGGAGACTGGCTCGTTGAGAACAAACAAAGTGCCATGGTACTTCAGACCGGCACTGAGCCCGCTGCGAATCAACTGTAACGTTTGTTCGCTTGACGCGAGCACGCGCCAGGATGAGGATCGACCGACTTTCAGATCACTGAGCAAGGAAGCCGGAATTGATACCTGAATGGAATCCGGAGGGACTTCTCCCTCCCATCAATGAACAAAATCCCACTGGGACAGATAGGTCTCCCTATGAGATTGATCTCTTGGCACTCATAGGGCGCTTCGCGATCAGCGAGGATCGATGTCAAATTCTGGATGGCTATCTCTCCCATCGCTCTGAGTTGCACAGGATGGGCATGGCTGAAGGGTTTCAATGGCTGAACGGCAGTTTTGCAGAGAACATTGAGCTGATTGATCAGCGCGCTCCCAGAGATATCGATGTCGTCACCTTCACTTTTGCCGGTGACGAGTTCTATGACGCACTGCAACCCGACCAACTAAAATTGTTAGGTGCAACACGGGAAGCTAAATCTTTCTTGAAACATCAGTACAAAGTTGATTTTTATCTCCAGTCACTCCGTGATCCCCCTGAGCGCTTGGTAGAAATGACCTCGTACTGGTACAGCATGTGGGCCCATCGCCGATCAAAACAGTGGAAAGGATTTCTGCGGGTTGACCTTGATCCTCGGGAGCATCGAGCGGCTCTGGCCATGCTGACAGCTCGCAAACAGGAACTTGCGCATGAATAGAAACGAATACCTGCACACGTCGGCAGAGCTCCTCTTTCTGGAGAAGCAGCTAGCCAAACCTGGACTCAGTAAGCTATCTGCAATGTCCATTCGCTCTCGAATTGAGCAAGCAAAATCAGCGCTTGAAGCGAATAGTCAGAACACCTACCAACCTGCGATGGTCGTCATTACCTATCGTGGTACCCCTGTTTTGGGTACTCAGGGGATATTGGCCGAATTTGGCACCGCCGCAACGCAGGCGTTCAGCGAAGCAATCGCCACCATTGCTGCGTCAATCTCCGGCACCCTTGCCGATAAAGGCCCTATTCCAAATCGGTCGAGCAATCAGTTACTCATAACGGGAACCGCCCTGGGTTCATTTGGTTTCGAACTGGAGGAAGTCCCTTCTGCGGCGCAAGTGGAAATGGAAGGGCCCTCTTCCGTTTCACAAGCCATCGACCTGATGACCGAGTTACTCGAAGCATCGACCAAAAGTGATGAAGAGCTCTCCGAGCCGGTGTCAAGACTGGCTGATAGAGCCCTGTCGAGCGTCGCAGATTTCCTGGGGAAGCTGTCCAGCTACGACGCATCTTGTTCACTCACCACTCGCAACGGCCAATTCCAGTTCACAGACAGTGAACAGGTCCGCCGAAGCAAAGCTCGGCTAAGCCTGGATAACATCCAGGAAACGACAGAGACGTTCACAGGTGAGTTTATTGGAGCGCTCCCGGACAAGCGGGCATTCGAATTTCGGACCATCGACGGATTGGTTATTTACGGAGGCATCCCGAGAGCGATCCCAAATCCCAATGAGGTGAACGTGAATCTCTATAAGACTTACGACATAACATTAAGCGCCAAACGAATCGGCTCCAGCAAACCTCGCTATATTCTTCAGCGCTTTCCCTGGAATGTCTGATCGACCAGAACAGTCCACTTCATTCCACACCCACCTGAAACCGCGCCCGATACCGCCCCGGGCTCTCCCCCGTCCATTTCTTGAACGCCCGATGGAACGCACTCGGCTCCYGAAAGCCCAGCCGCTCAGCGATGTCACTGATGCTCGCCTTGCTCTGGCGCAGTTGCTCAAAGGCCACGCCTCGCCGCACCTCGTCCTTGATCTCTTGATAGGAACAGCCTTCGCGCTCCAGTTTGCGGCGGAAGGTGCTGGGGCTCAGGTGTTGTTCCAGGGCGAAGTCCTGCAAGGTCGGCCATTCGCTGTAGTCGCTGTTGCGCAGGCGCTGGTGGACTTGCGAGGCCAGGCCATGCTGGTTGCGAAAACGGATCACCAGCCATTGCGGGGCCGTGYGCAGGAATACTTTCAGTGAGGCCAGGTCTTGTACCACCGGCAGGCGCAGGTAGTGGCTGGCGAATTCGATTTCGGTGCGCTCGGCGCCGAAGGTCAGGTTGGGGCCCCACAGCAGTCGGTCATCGCTAAGGGACACGCGTTCATGACGGAAGTCTGCGCGGTCGATAGGGATGCGTCGCCCGCCGAGCCAGCACAGCAGACTGATCATCAGCACCAGGAACGTCTCTTCGCCAAAACGGCTGATTTCGTCGTTTTGCGCGTGGGTGTCCAGGCTGATGAAGGCGCGTTTGCCGCGCACGCTCAGGGTGCCGCGGAAGTCGCGCAGGAACAGTCCGAAATTGGCCAGGCACTGACGCATGGCTTTGTGCAGGTCGGGTTCCTGTATCAAGGCACGGCAGATCAAGGCGAAGCTGCCCGGCGGCATGCCGTGGGAGTCGAGGCGGAAAAACTCGTCGTTCAACTCGCGAATCTGATTCAGCCACAGCTCGGCAAATGCACTGGCCGGTACCCGCGCCGTGGGCTCAGACATCAACGCCGGGTCGATACCGGCCTGGTCCAACGCAGCCTTCAGGCGCTGCGGATCTTGCGCCAGTGCATGGATCATTGCCTGCACGAAATAAACGGCGACCGAGTCGTTTTCCCGCATGTGAACGTTTCTCTCCCTAACACTTGAACTGGCAAAAAACGCCAGCACCGTTGAACAGTTGCGGCATAGGACAACCGCGCTGCCGGTTCTAGACTCGCGGCCAATAGTACGCCTTCGACCGTTGTCACGGCCAAGGTATCGCACGGTATGACCGGAAGGACGGCAACATGAATCTGCAAAACATTGGCGTGATCGGCGCAGGCACCATGGGCAACGGCATTGCACAGGTCTGTGCGCTGGCCGGCTTCAACGTGACCCTGATCGACATCTCCGACAGCGCCCTGCAAAAGGCCCTGGCAACGGTCAGCAAAAACCTCGATCGTCAGGTGGCCAAGGAAACGTTGACCGAGGAGCAGAAGCACGTAGCCCTCGACAAGATTCGCACCAGCACCCAATACGATAGCCTGCAAAACGCGCAACTGGTGATCGAAGCGGCCACCGAAAATCTCGACCTGAAACTGCGCGTGCTGCAACAAATTGCCGCGCAGGTCAGTGCTGAGTGCGTGATTGCTTCCAACACATCGTCACTGTCGATTACCCAACTCGCCGCCAGCGTCAGCCAGCCTGAGCGTTTCATCGGTCTGCACTTCTTCAACCCGGTGCCGGTGATGGGCCTGATTGAAGTGATTCGCGGCCTGCAAACCAGCGACACCACCCACGCCCTCGCCCTGGACATGGCGACAACCCTGGGCAAAACCGCGATCACCGCGGGCAACCGCCCGGGTTTCGTAGTCAACCGGATTCTGGTGCCGATGATCAACGAAGCCGTTCTGGTGTTTCAGGAAGGTCTGGCCAGCGCCGAAGACATTGACGCCGGCATGCGCCTGGGCTGCAACCAGCCGATCGGCCCGCTGGCACTGGCGGACCTGATCGGTCTGGATACCCTGCTGGCAATCATGGAAGCCTTCCACGACGGCTTTAATGACAGCAAATACCGCCCTGCTCCACTGCTCAAGGAGATGGTCGCCGCCGGCTATCTGGGGCGCAAAACAGGACGTGGATTCTATGCCTATGCCTGAACGTTGCTCACGCTTTTCCGAGTACCGGGACAAAGTGCTGGAGTTGTTCTCCAGCAAGGGTTTCGGTCAGGTCGGCATGCGGGAGCTGGCCGCGTGCCTGGGGCTTTCCTCGGGCTCGCTGTATCACCATTACCCGAGCAAACAGCACTTGCTGCTCGACCTGATCGAGGAGTTCTACGAAGAACTGCTGGCGACCCTGGGTCGCCTCGATCAAAAAGGCCCGGCCAAACGCGACAAACTGCAAACCCTGATCCGCGCGCACTTGAATCTGCACCGGGAAATGCCGTGGCATTTTCGTCTGGCGGAGCGTGACGCCGGTTGCCTGAATGACGAGCAACAAGCACGCGTCCGGCAATTGCGCGAGCAATACGAACAGCGATTGCTGCTGATGATCGGCCCCAAATCCCGGGTCGGTGAGCAGGCGCAACGGGCCACCGCGCACGCCATCGCCAACTTGCTCAACAGCGCCCCCGGTTGGCTGATGCAACATTCGCTGAACGAACATGAGCGTGATGAACTGCTGGAGAATCTGGTGAGCGGGGCCATTGAGCGGCTGCTGCGACCGTCGGCACCACGCGCCGTGGCCTGAAGACCTGACGCAATGTCAGGTCGACCGCGCTTGAGGCCATAAAACGCAGCGCATCAATAGAAAAAACATCTAAACAAAATTTGCCAATCACTCCCTCTAACGCTTTGCTATTGGCGTCCAATCACTGCGGAGCTGGCGGTTAATCCAACCTCGTTCGGCTTCCTTCGTTACCGGGAGCACATCATGAAAATCAATCCCTACCTGATCTTCAACGGCAACTGCAAAGCGGCCTTCACCTTCTATGCCCAAAGCTTGCCTGGCGAAATCGAAGCCATGATGACCTTTGGCGAAACCCCGGCCGGCGAACACGTACCGGTAGACCTCCACGACCTGATCATTCATACCCGCCTCGTCGTCGGGGATCAGGCCATCATGGGGTCCGACACCACACCGGATCGTCCCGTTGATGATATGGCCGGTTTTTCGGTATCGCTGAATGTCGACAGCATCGCGGAAGCGGAGCGGGTTTTCACGGCCTTGTCGGAAGATGGCACCGTGCAAATGCCACTGGAGCAGACATTCTGGGCCGCGCGTTTCGGCATGCTGAAGGATCGCTTTGGTGTGTCGTGGATGGTCAATTGCGAGAAGGATCAGTAACACTTCTGTGTGACATCCATGAAAAAGCTCAACCTGAACAGGCTGGGCTTTCTATCATTGGCGAAGGGCTCAGCCCTTGACGCACACTAACTGACGCAAGGTATGCAGCACTTCCACCAGTTCGCGCTGGGCGTGCATGACGTGGTCGATGTCCTTGTAGGCCATCGGTATTTCATCGATGACCGCCGCATCTTTGCGGCATTCGACGTGGGCGGTGGCGCGGATCTGGTCTTCGACGGTGAACAGGCTTTTCGCCTTGGTGCGGCTCATGGTGCGGCCGGCGCCGTGGCTGCAGGAACAGAACGACTGCTCATTGCCCAGCCCGCGGACGATGAAGCTTTTCGCGCCCATCGATCCGGGAATGATCCCCAACTCACCCTTCTTCGCCGACACCGCGCCCTTGCGGGTGACGAGGATGTCCTGACCAAAGTGCCGTTCTTTTTGCACGTAGTTGTGATGGCAGTTCACTGCCTCCAGCGCCACGTCAAAGGGTTTGCTGATCACTTTGCGTGTCGCCTGAATCACTGACTGCATCATCAACGCACGGTTCTGCCTGGCGAAGTCCTGGGCCCAGCCCACCGCTTCGACGTAATCAGCAAAATGCCGACTGCCTTCCTCAAAGTAGGCCAGGTCGCGGTCCGGCAGATTGGCGAGGTGCTGGCGCATGTCGGCCTGGGCCAGTTGAATAAACAGGTTGCCAAGGGCGTTGCCGACCCCGCGAGAACCGCTGTGCAGCATGAACCAGACCCGGTTGGTCTCATCCAGGCACACCTCAATGAAATGGTTGCCGCTGCCCAGTGTGCCCAAGTGCCCGCGATTGTTGGTGTTGGCGAGTTTCGGGTATTTGGCGGTGATCGC
The DNA here is from genome assembly GCF_056400685.1 of Pseudomonas sp. P5_A12. NCBI lineage: Bacteria > Pseudomonadati > Pseudomonadota > Gammaproteobacteria > Pseudomonadales > Pseudomonadaceae > Pseudomonas > Pseudomonas sp. P5_A12. The sequence continues at coordinate 8,604 of NZ_JBFUKU010000055.1, forward strand.
CTTGAACCGAGAATCCAGCGCGGCCCAGGCCTGATCGGCCTGTTTCGGAACGCTGTCCCAGGCGCCCTTATCCCGGATGCCACGCCCCATGGTGCGGCCATGGGGCACCGCTTTCTCGATGGCGCAGCGCAAACCGTGCAGGTYGTCGGGTAAATCAGCCGCGGTCAGCGTAGTGCACGCGGCGATCATGCCGCAGCCAATGTCGACCCCGACAGCAGCCGGAATGATCGCGCCCACCGTCGGAATCACACTGCCGATGGTCGAGCCCTTGCCCAGATGGACGTCAGGCATCACCGCCAGGTGTTTGAAGATGAACGGCATCTTCGCGGTGTTGATCAACTGCTGCCGGGCTTCGTTTTCTACCGGGACGCCTTCGGTCCAGAGCTTGATCGGTTTGCCGTGGGCGACTTCCAGTAGTTGGTAGGTACGGTCTTGTATGATTCGGATCTTTCTATGGGCCGATTAATCGGCGTGGTTCTGGCGGCCGAGCCGCCAGTGGAGGCCTTCATAGTAGCGCAGCGAACCCGCGCTGCAGATCCTCAATCAACGCCTCGACATCCTCAAGCCCGATATGCAGCCGCAGCACCGGGTTCAATGAGCGATCCGCCGCACTGTTACGGTCCTTGGTATCGGCAACCGTGATCAGGCTTTCGTAACCGCCCCACGACGCCCCCAGCCCGAACACCTGCAACGCATCGATGAAGCGCTCGACATAGCGGCTGTCCGCGTCCATCAATTCGAATGACAGCAATCCATTGCTGCCATTGAAATCCCGTTGCCACAACGCGTGCCCCGGATGATCGGGCAAGGCCGGATGGAACACCCGTTTCACCTGCGGTTGTGCTTGCAGCCAAAGGGCGATTTCCAGGGCCTGGCGCTCGTGCACCTCCAGGCGTGGTGCCAGGGTTCGAGCGCCGCGCAGCACCAGATAGGCATCGTCGGGGCTGACCGTGACGCCAAAGGTATCGCTCATGGCTGCCAGTGGCTGCCAGATGTCTTCGCGGGTGCAGACGCTACCCATGACCACATCGCTGTGCCCGCACAGGTACTTGGTCAACGCCATGATCGAGATGTCCGCGCCCAGGGCCAGCGGTCGGTACAGGTAACCCGAGCCCCAGGTGTTATCGACGGCCAGCAGGATGCCACGGGGTTTGCACAAGGCAGCGATGGCCGGCAGGTCGCAGAGTTCATACAGCAGCGAACCCGGGACTTCGGTGTAGACCATTTTGGTGTTGGCTTGCAATTGCGCCTGCAGGTCGCTGGCATCAGGGGCAAAGAAGCCGACCTGAATGCCGAACGGTTGAAGAAATTCCCGCGCCAGACGCCGCACAGGGGCGTACACAGCATCGGTGATCAGCACATGGTCGCCGGGACGCAGGTAGGCCAGAAACGTCTGCGCGACCGCCGCCAGTCCGGTGCCGAACAAGCGCGTGCGATAACCGCCCTCCAGTTCGGTGACCAGGTCTTCGAGGGCGAATGCCGTCGGATTGCCCCGGGCGCCATAGCTCAGCACCCGCTCGCTATCACGGCGGGCACGGGCGTCGCGCATTTGCGCCAGGTTGTCGAACAGCACCGTGCTTAAACGGGTGACCGGCACGTTGACCGACCGACCACCACTGCCCCGCTCGGTGCGTGCCGAATGGATCAGGCGAGTGCGTATCCGCGCGTCTTTAGGAGTTTGAGGCGGCAGCGGTTTTAGACTGGCAATTTCGTTGTCGCTCATCTGCGCCAGCAAGCCGATTTCCCACGCCAGGTACTGCCGCGCCGCGTCCTTGTTGCCGGAGTGGCGATCATGGGTAAAGAACAGAAAATCAATACACTGCTCATCGGAAGGCGAAGCTGGGTCGTCCTGCACAGCGAAGCCCGCTGTACGCCAGGCATCGAGTCCACCGTCCAGCAAGCGAACCTGGGCACGCTGGGTTTCAGGCAACTCCTGCGTCGCGAACACGGCCAGCAATGGATCATCGGCCAGCAACACCAGCGGTCGCTGCTCTCCAGCCAAGTCAGTCGCCAGACGCGAGCTGATCGACCAGCGCGCCCCGGCGATATGGTCCTTGCGATAGGCCATGCTCGGACGCAAGTCAATCAGCGCAACGGCGTCATCCTTCAGCGCATCGGCCAGCGCCAGCACGGTGATCGAGGGCAATACCTCGCGTGCAATTACCTCGACCGCGGGCAACGCCAGACCACTGCTCACGCCGCCCTTGAGGACATACGCCTCATGCCCCAACTGTCGCAGCCAACTGGCGACAATCGGCGCGCGCACGCCATCGCTGTCAATCAGCACCAAGCGCGCCCGGCGCACACCGACATACAGATCGGTGGATTGAATCAACTGCCCGCCCGGGGTGTGTTGCGCCCCCGGCAGACTGCCCGTCGCAAACTCCTCGGCGGTGCGCACATCGCACAAAAACAGGCTGCGATCACCCTCCCCGGCCCATTGCCCGACCTGCGCCGCATCAACGGTCTTGACGCCCGCCCGTTGCGCCAGTTGCCCGGCCGCCAGTTGCTGCCCCGGCAAACCACCAGGGGACACTTCATCGGCATAACGTCGAGTGCTGCCATGTTCCAGCTGCAAATCTTCGAGATCCCAACCTTGGGTGCCGTTCTCCAACGCATAGATCGGGTTTTTCAAACCCAGATTGATCAGGGTTTGCGCACCAATAATGCTGCGGGTCCGGCCGGCGCAATTGACCACAATCGGCGTGGTGTCGTCCGGCACCAAATCGTGGATGCGATAACCCAGCTCGCCGTTCGGGCAACACACCGAACCGGGGATGGTCATCTTGCGATACTCATCGAACGGCCGACCGTCCAGCAGCACCAGCGGCTCGCCCCGGTTTTGCCATTCGGCCAACTGCTGCGCGGTGACATGCGGCGTATGACTGACCTCTTCCACCAACTCGCCAAAGGCCTTGGACGGTACATGCACGCCGGCAAACAGTTGAAAACCGGCAGCCTGCCAGCCATTGGCGCCGCCCTCCAGTACGTGCACGCGCTCATACCCCAGCGCCTGAAGACGCTGGGCTGAACGGGCCGCGACATCCCCACCGTCCTGGTCATAGATCACCAACCGAACCTGAGGATTCGGCGCCAGACGCCGCACCTCAAGCTCCAACCGGCTATAGGGCAAGTTCACCCCAAAAAACAGATGGGCCTCGCCATACTGGCCGTGTTCACGCACGTCAAACAGGGCAATTTCCTGCCCGTCGAACAGCCATTGCTGCAGTTGCCCTGGGGTTACGGTCTGGCTCATGGAAGTCCCGCTTGAAAAAAGAGTTATTGAAGCGCCAGTGAGCGCTCGTTGGCCGCGACTTCTCGGCCCTTCGCATATGCACGCTGAATGGCCGGTCGCGCCTTGAGGCGTTCGCGCCAGGCATGGATATGCGGGAAGTCCGCCAGGTCCTGGCCCTGACGCAACGGCTGGATCCACGGGAAGATCGCCATGTCGGCGATGGAATAGTCGCCCGCCATGTACGGCACTTCGGACAAGCGTTTTTCCAGCACCCGATACAGGCGCGTCGCCTCGGCATTGAGTAAGTCGAGGGCGAACGGTATTGGCTCCGGCGCCTTCTCCTTGAACACCTGCAACTGGCTCAGGTAGGGGGTGATATGCCCCACCTGCCAGAACAGCCATTCCTGAACTTTTTGCCGTTCGGCACTGTTCGTTGGCGGCAGGAAACGTCCCGCCTTGTCGGCCAGGTAATTAAGAATGGCGCCGGACTCGAACAGGCTCAGTGGTTCACTCAAACCCGCTGGGGCATGGTCGACAATCGCCGGAATCCGCCCATTGGCGCTGATTCGCTGGAACGCCGCCTGCTTCTGTTCACCCTCGCGGATATTGACCGGCAATACGCGGTAGGCCAGCTCCAGCTCTTCGAGCAAGATGCCGATCTTCAACCCGTTGCCAGTGGGCCAGTAGTAAAGATCGATCATGCGTAGGCCTTGATCGACGGCGCCATTTGCGAGGCGTTGTAATTGAGTATGCGCCCGTCGGCTTCAACGCCGTATCGACCGTTGAGCGACTCCAATGGCAGGCCGTAGAGGTGAAAATGCAAGGTCGCTTGCTCGCCTTCGACACGGATGCCATGCAGGTCGTCACCCAGAAAGGAAATCGACGTGCCAGGTTGCACGATCACTTCTTTTTCCAGGTGCAACGTGGTGAACCCAGGCTCGCGACCTTCGTCGTCACGGGCGTAGACGTAGTTGATTTCCTGGCCTTCGACCGCACTGATGATCGCCCAGGTTTCGTGGTTGTGGGGGATGGTGCTTTTGCCCGGCAACAACGAGTTCAGGTACAGCGTCGGCGTGTCGCCGTCGTCATTCAGACGGTAGCGAAATGCCGTGCTGCCCTGCCCTGGCACTGGCGCGGGGAATTCGTCGAAATTGAACAGGTCACGGCGCTCGGCCAAGTCTTCAAGCAGGGCAACGATCTCTCCCAGCGCGACGCGGTCGACGCCACGCTGATGGATGACACGGATTTTTTTCAGGAAATCTTCAATGACGGCGGCACGGTTATTGGTACTCATGGACAGGCTCCTCGGTATTAGACGGACAGGCTGTAGCGACCCAGGTTGGTCAATAGATACGGATCATTGGCGAAGGCGGGACGACGCCCCGGATCACCCAAGGCATGGCGCAAAAACCCTTGGGTGCGCTCGCTGGTCGGGTGCTGGAAAATCTGCGCGGCGCTGCCGTGTTCGACGATCACGCCGTTTTCGGTGAAGTAGACGATGTCGCTGATTTCTTCGGCGAAACGCATCTCGTGGGTCACCAACACGCAAGTCATGCCCTCTTCGGTCAACTCGCGAATCACCGTCAGTACCTCGCCGACGGTTTCCGGGTCGAGGGCCGAGGTCACCTCGTCGAACAGAATCAGTTCCGGGCGCATGGCCAACGCGCGGGCAATCGCCACGCGCTGCTGCTGGCCGCCGGACAGTTGCCCCGGATAGGCGTCGGCTTTGTGTTCCATACGCACTTTGGCCAACAAGGCTCGCGCCTGTTTTTCGGCCTCGATCCGGCTGTGCCCCAACACCTTGCGCGGCGCAATCACCAGGTTTTCCAACACCGACAAATGCGGAAACAGGTTGTACTGCTGGAACACAAACCCGACGCGCTTGCGCAACTCGATGCGCTGGGCCTCCTGAGACAAGGTGTGAACCTCGGTGGAGTCGACGCGAATGGTGCCGCGCTGTGGCTGCAACAGGCCGGTGATGCAACGCAGGATGGTCGACTTGCCGGAGCCGGACGGGCCGATGATCGACACGGCCTGGCCGCGACGCACGTCGAGATCGATGCCCTTGAGCACCGGGTTGGAGCCGAACGACAGGTGCAGATCGCGCAGGCTGACCAAGGGTTCGGCGACGGTTTCAGTAAAAGGCATAACGTCGCTCCAGGCGTTGGGTGAGACGGGAAATCGGGTAGCAATAGGCAAARAACAGCACCAGCAGGCTCAGGTAAATCACCACGGTGAAACCGGTCATGTTTACCGTGTTGCTGGCGATTTGTGCGGTGTCGATCACATCGTGCACACCCACCAACGAGGCCAGTGCGGTGCCCATGGTGATGACCGCATACAGGTTCATCCACGGCGGCAACATGCGCTTGAAGCACTGAGGCAGGATGATCGAGCGGAAAATCTGCCCACGGGTAAACGCCAGCGAACGGGCCGCTTCCCACTGGGTGCTGGGGATCGAGGCAATGGCGCCACGGAAGATTTCCGCGACGTTGGCGCTCGCCGGCAAGGCCAGGCCGATGGTCACCTTGACCCAGTCCGGGAACGAGACATAAGCGCTGCCGATTTGGATCTCGAACGGAAACACATAGGTAGTGAAATAGATCAGCACCAGCCACGGCGCATTACGAAAAATCTGCACCCAGATCCGTGCGGGCAAACGCAGCAGCCGCAGCGGCGATAACGCCAGCGCTCCCACCAGCAACCCCAGCACCGACCCCAAACCGATGGCGACCAGACTGATCATAATGTTCTGGGCAAAGCCCACAGCCAGCGCCGGCGACCATTGCAGCAAGGCCTTGAGCACCGGGCTTTGCGGGGCGAAGTACAGTAGCCAAAGCACGGCGCCAGCCAACACCAGCAACTTGCCGACATGTCGTCGAGGCCAGGCCAGCGGCACGCTGACAGACGATTCAATGGCCATAGCCGGGCATCCTCAGGCGCGCTTCAAGGTAGCGCCCCACACAATTGACGATAAAACTCAGCAGACCGAAAAAGCTCAGGATCAGAATCATCAGTTCCAACACGTTATCGCTCTGGGTCCAGATCATGATCGCCGCGTACGTGATGTCGCCGACGGCAATGGCCGAGGCCACGGCCGTCATCTTCACCAGGTCGATCAGGTTGTTGATCAGCGAGGGCAAGGCGAAGCGCACGGCCAGCGGCAGCTGCACGTTCCACAACAACTGACGACTGTTGAAGGCCAGCGAATTGGCGGCTTCCATCGTCACCGCCGGCACCGCTTCAATCCCCGCACGCAAGGCTTCAGCGTGGAATGCGCCCTTGTGCAGCGAAATCACAATCACCACCCAGGCAAAAGGAGTCAGCGGATTGGCCGCGCCGACGGCCTGAGTCAACAGCATGTTCAACACCAGGAACGCGCAGTACAGCTGCACCAGCGTCGGCGTATTGCGGGTGACCTCGACAAATACCCGTGCCGGTTTGGCCAGCCAGGGCTTGCCCGACGTCAGCATCGCGGCCAGTGCGACACCGGCCAGTAGACTGCCGACGATGGTCAACAGGCACAGCCACACCGTGGTTAGCGCGCCCTGCTCCAGGGTGCCGCGTTGGTAGGCGTCCAGCAGAAAGCTGTAATTCAAGCCGAACCCGGCAGCCCAGTGGACGAAAACTTCCAGCCAGTGACTCATGCTTGGCCTCGCAATTGCCCGCAGGCTTGAGCGATGCGCCGTCCAGCTTCTGCCACGCTGTCGGTCGCTGTGGCGATGGACAGGCGAAACCACGGCGACAAGCCATAAGCACTGCCCGCCACACCGGCCACGCCCTCCTCCAGCAGATACGCCACGACATCGGCGTCGCTGTTCAGGCGTAGGCCGTCGGGGCGATAACGCCCCAGCAAACCGGCGCAGCACACGAACACGAAGAAGCCGCCTTGGGGCTCAAGCACTTCAAGCCCCTCGACGTCGCGCAAGGCACTGACCAATACATCCCGACGCAGCTGGTAAGCCGCGACCTGTGCCGGCAAAAAATCCAGCCCACCCTCGAAGGCGGCCAACGCGGCGGCCTGTCCCACGGAGGAAGCCCCCGAAGTGGATTGCGACTGCACGACCGCCATGGCATTGGTCAAAACCTGCGGCCCGGCACCGAAACCGATGCGCCAGCCGGTCATGGCGTACGTCTTCGATACGCCGCCCACCAGCAGGCAACGCGGCTGAAGATCCGGCGCGACATTGAGCAGGCTCTGCGCCGGCTGACCATCAAAGCGGATATGTTCGTAGAGTTCATCCAACAGAATCAGCACCTGTGGATGACGGCGCAGCACCTCAGCGATCGCCTGCAACTCGGCCGCGCTGTACACCGCGCCGCTGGGGTTGCCGGGGCCGTTGAGGATCAGCCAGCGCGTCCGTTCGCCGATGTGTTGCTCCAGCTGTTCAGCGGTGAGCTTGCAGCCCTGCGCCAGCCCGCATTCGATGAACACCGGCTCGCCACCGTTGAAGCGCACGCTGTCCGGAAATGACGGCCAGTACGGTGTGGGCACCAGCACTTCATCGCCGTCGTCGAGGGTCGCGGCAAACGCGTTGAAGATGATCTGTTTGGCGCCGTTGGCAATCACGATGGAGGCCAGCGGATAGTCCAGTCGGTTTTCCTCCTGAAGCTTGCGTTGTACGGCCACCCGCAAGGCTTTCACGCCGGGCGTCGCGGTGTACTTGGTCGCACCGGCGGCGATGGCGGCATAGGCCGCTTGCTTGATGTGTTCGGGGGTGTCGAAATCCGGCTCGCCGGTGGTCAGGTCGAGAATGTCGCGACCGGCCTCACGTAACTCGGTAGCGCGGGATTTGGCGGCGGCATTGGCCGATAGCGAGACGCGTTGCACGCGCTGGGACAGGCGAAGGCTCATGACGCAATCACCTCCACGACCTTGCCCGGATTGAGCAGATTTTTCGGGTCAAGCGCCTGCTTGATCCGCCGCATCAAATTCAGCTCCACCGGACTTTTGTAGCGTTCCAGCAGGTCCAATTTGCGCTGACCTATGCCATGCTCGGCGCTGATGGAACCGCCATGGGCATGGGCGCTGTCGTGGACCAGCAGACTGAGCGCCGCGTAGTGAGCCATGTGCGCATCGACCGTCGAATCCAGCGGGTGTGCAACGTTGTAGTGGAGGTTACCGTCGCCTAAGTGGCCGAAGGTGAAATGGCGCACGCCGGGGAAATGCGCCTGCAACAGCGCATCGGTGTGGGCGACAAACGTCGCGACCTGGGAAATCGGCACCGAGATGTCGTGCTTCATGTTGCGACCGGCACGCTTCTGAGCCTCGCTCATGTTTTCGCGCAACTGCCACAGGGCTTCACTCTGGGCGAGGCTTTCGGCGATCAGTGCATTGGCCAACAAACGGTTTTCGAACGCCGCACCGAGCACCTCTTCAAAGGCTTCGCGAGCATGCTTTTCGCTGTGGTTATCCGACAGCTCCAGCAAGGCGAACCAGGGTTGGCGGGCCCCGAGAAAAGGTTGCGGCCCCTCGGGAAACTGCTCACGCAACAACGCCAGGCAACCGGCACTGAGCAGTTCGAACGCGGTGAGGTTGGCACCAAAACCGGAGCGGGCATGGGAGAGAAACTGCACCGCCTGGGCCAGTGAGTCGAAGGCCAGCAGTGCCGTGGCTTTCGCCTTGGGCAACGGGAACAGTTTCAGGGTCGCGGCCGTGATAATCCCGAGGGTGCCTTCGCTGCCGATATAAAGGTCACGTAGGTCGTAACCGGTATTGTCCTTGCGCAAACCGCGCAGGCCGTTCCAGATTTCGCCCTCGGCCGTCACCACTTCCAGCCCCAGCGTCAGCTCGCGAGTATTGCCGTAGCGCAACACGGCGGTACCGCCGGCATTGGTGCCAAGATTGCCGCCAATGGTGCAACTGCCTTCAGCGCCCAGACTCAGGGGAAACAGGCGGCCGGCTTCACGGGCGACGTTCTGCACGGTTTGCAGAATGCAGCCCGCCTCGACGGTCAGGGTGTCGTTGTCGGTGTCCACTGCACGCACCCGGTTCAGGCGATCCAGCAATAGCAAAACGGCACGGCCGCTGGCATCCGGTGTGGCGCCGCCCATCAAACCGGTGTTGCCGCCCTGCACCACCACGGGCGTATCAGAGGCTACGCAAGCGCGGATCACGCCTGTGACTTCCTCAGTGTTCGCCGGATGCACGGCTGCAATGACTTGCCCGACATAACGACCTTGTTTGTCGGTCAGGTACGGCGCGGCCTCTTCGCTGCTCTGCACATGGCGGGCGCCGAGCAGTTGCTGCAACACCTCAAACAACGGCTGACTCATGGTTGCGACGCCAGCGGCGCAGCCTTGCGGTACTGCTCGTGCAGGTCACGCAAGGCCTGGGACGGCGCCATACCGGTGCGCTCGCCAAGTTCGATCAGCCAGCCACTGCGGTGCCACTCGCGCACGATGGCATCCAGTTTCGCTTGGGTATCGTGTTCGCCTTTGCGCACCCAGATCACTGAGTTGGACGGGATCAAATCACCCGGCAAAGGGATTTCATATTCAGCCCACTCGGCATCGTTCAACAACGCATGCATGGTCGGGCTGACATGCACCGCCGCCACGCAACCATTGCCGCGCAGCGACAAAAGCGATTCCGACTGACTGCGGAACGCCTTGATCTCGGCGCCGTAGGTTTCCTGCAAAGGTTTGATGAAGTTACTGCCCTGGGACACGCACACTGGCTTGCCCTTGAGGTCTGCCCATTGGGTAATGCCCGCGCCTTTGCGAATCAAAGCGGCGCCGCCGACTTCCTCATAAGGCGTGGGCACGTAATCGAGAATCTCGGCGCGCTCTTCGGTGAACTGCATGTTGGCGATCAGGATGTCGACCTTGCCCTGCTGCAAAAACTGCACGCGATTCGGCGCCAGCACCGACACCGTCTTGGCCTCGACACCCAACGCCTTGGCGACGCCCTTGGCCAGTTCGACGTTGTAGCCCAGGTGCTCGCCGGTCTTCGGGTCGATTGTGCCGAACGGCGGACCGCTGAGAATCACGCCGATGCTGATGGCGTGGCGTTGCTCGATTTTATCCAGCGTGGCGTCGGCCTGGGCGAGACTGGCGACCATCCCGGCACACCCTGCCAGACATAGGGCGAACAAGTTTTTTGCGGAGAAATAACGATTCATGCACGACTACCTTGAAAGCCCGTCGCGCAAAACGACGGGCTGTTGAAAACGAGGAGATGGCGAACCGGGATCAGGCGCCGTTGGCTTGAAACTGTTTTTGCAGTTCCACCAGCGCCGGGGATGCGGGGGTGATGCGATTGCGGGTCTGGGCTTCAATCAACCAGCCGCTGCGGTGCAGTTCCTTGATGATCGGATCGAGCCTGGCCTGGGTATCGMTTTCTCCACGGCGGGTCCAGATCACCGATGGCGCAGGATTGAGTTCCGGGCTGATCGCGCGATAGCCCTGCCATTCGGCGTTGTCGGCGAGCAGCGGATTGATCAGCGTGGCGTCATGCACCGCCGCGACGCAGTTGTTGCCACGCAACGCCAGCAAGGATTCCGAAGAACTCTTGAAGGCTTTGATCTCAGCGCCAAACTCAGTCAGCGGCTTGATGTAACTGCTGCCCTGCGAGGTGCAAACCGGTTGGTTTTTCAGGTCTTCCCAACGGGTGATCTTGCTGTCCTTGAGCACCGCTGCGGAGCCGCCGACACGATAGAACGGCGTCGGTACAAAACCGAGGATCTCGCCACGTTCGGCGGTCCATTCCATGTTGGCAATCAGCAAGTCGACTTTACCCTGCTGTAGAAACTGCACACGGTTGGCGGGCAGTACCGGCACCAGCTCCACCTCGGCGCCCAGTTGCCGCCCCAGTTCCTGCGAGAGCTCGACGTTCAAGCCGCGCGGCTTCTGGGTGGCAGGATCGATCCCGCCAAAGGGACCGCCGGACAGCAGCACCCCGACCACCAGCACGTGACGCTGCTCGATCTTGTCCAGCGTGGCATCCGCATGGGCACCAGTACTGGCAGCCAACGAGATCAGGGCGCCCAGCATCACGGGCAACAATTGTTTAACAGGCGTGCGCTTGAGCAACATGAACTTCCCCTAATGGTTGATCGGCATACCCCGACCGAGTGTGAGGGCATCCTAGGTATAGCGTGGGTGTAACGGAAATGCAGATATCTAATATCGTTATAACTTACGCTGTAGCAGCCAATACTTTGCAGCCTGAATCCCTGTGTTTATTGGACAAATCACTTAAACGGTTAGAACAAGCATCAAAGAAACATAATGATTTGTGATGTTTATGTTTAGACTCTTGATATAAAAACAGCCCTGGTCATTGCCATGTCACACCTGCCAACGCTTGATCTTGAATTGCTGCGCACCTTCATTGCCGTGGTGGATCACCACAGTTTTGCCGAGGCCGGCGCGCAACTGGCCCGCACGCAATCGTCGGTCACCCAACACATGCAACGCCTGGAACAGCTCGTCGGTGTGAATCTGTTCGAGAAGCGCGGACGGCAAAAACAACTCACCGAAGCCGGCTTGCAGTTACTTCGGCATGCAAGGCAGATGCTCTCGCTCAACGACGAGGCGCTGAGCTCCCTGCGTGAAAGCAGCTTGAGCGGCGTGTTGCGCATCGGCTCGCCCCATGACATCGCCGACACCATCCTGCCGCCGATCCTCAGCCACATTGCCCGCTCCGCACCGCGCTTGCGCCTGGAGATCGATGTCGGCCGCAGTCCGTTCCTGATGGAAGACCTGCACCGAGGCAAGATCGACATGGTGATTTCCACCCGTGAAGACCCCAACCTCGAAGGCTTCGCCCTGCGCACCTCACCGGTGTGGTGGATCTGCTCGGCGCAGTACATTCACAATCCCGGCGAACCCTTGCCGCTGATTCTCGTGGACGAGCCGAGCATCTACCGCCGCTATGCGCTGCAAGCCTTGGAGCGTGCAAACATTCCCTGGCGCCAAGCTTACCTGGCCTCAAACCTGATTGGCATCAAGGCCGCGACACGTGCAGGGCTAGGCGTCACGGCCCGCAGCATGGAAATGCTCGGCCCGGACATGCGCGTACTGGGTGAGACGGACGGATTGCCACGGCTACCGGACGTGACGTATCACTTGTGGATTCGCCCCAACACGGTGAACCCGCTGGTGCGTCGAGCCTACGAGCTGATCAGAAGCAGCCGGGGACTCTGACGCCATCAGCTGCCCTCGCTGCTGTGTGCTTCCTCAAAGAAGTAATCCTTCCAACTGGCGGCCTTGTTTTTCAGCACACCCAGTTCCTGGAGCTTCTCCGCGTAGATATAGGTGCGCTGTGGCACCACGGTGAAATCGATTTCCGGATCGGCGACGATTTTCTCAACCAGTGGCAGGGCCAGCTTCGACTGCTCCACGCGGATATAGGTCTGGGCGGCCGCCGGCTTATCGGCCTTGATAATTTTCTCGGCCTCGGCCAGCGCCGCGTAAAACGCCTTGTAGGTTTTCGGGTTTTCGTCGTGGAATTTTTCAGTGGTGTACAGCACATTAAACGTGGCCTGGCCACCTAGCACGTCGTAGGAACTCAGCACCTTGTGTACGTTGGGACTTTGCAGTTCCTGGTACTGGAACGGCGGGCTGGAGAAATGTGAGTTGATCTCCGAACCGCCCGCAATCAACGCCGACGTCGCATCGGGATGAGCGAGGCTGATCGAGATGTCATCAAACTTCTTGTAGTTGTCCGCGCCAAACTGCTTTGCCGTTTCGATCTGCAAGGTGCGCGACTGGAACCCTACCCCCGCTGCCGGCACCGCGATGCGGTCCTTTTCGGTGAAGTCCTTGAGGCTTTTCACATTCGGATTATTGGTCAACAGGTAGTTGGGCATCGACCCCAGCGAAGCGATGGCCTTGACGTTTTGTTTGCCCTTGGTCCTATCCCAGATCGTCAACATCGGCGGCACACCTGCCGACACCACATCCAGCGCACCGGCCAGCAACGCTTCGTTCATCGCCGTGGCGCCGGAAATGCTGTTCCAGTCGACCTTGATATCGAGACCCTGCTCCTTGCCATGTTTCTCGATAAGCTGCTGATCGCGCACCACATCCAGAATCAGGTAACCGATACCAAATTGCTGAGCAATGCTGATTTTGCCTTCGGCTTGAGCGACAGGGCTAAGTAATGTACTCAGCGCCGCCACGGAGGTGGCCAACAGGCTCAATGCGCTGCGCTTGAAAGGTGTCGTCATGAAAACCTCAAGGTGACTCGGTCGCTGACGCCGACCAGTTAAGGAATGACACAATCCGTAGCAGCTGGCGAAGCCTGCGTYCGGCTGCGCAGCAGTCGTAAAAACCTGAATTTGCGGGGTCTTCCTGACACACCGCATCGTCTGATTTCACGACTGCTGCGCAGCCGRACGCAGGCTTCGCCAGCTGCTACAAAGTGCGTTTGGGCTGAACTGATTGGCGGGTTCAGAGCTTGGCGATCGAGACCTCGGTGGATTTGACGAAGGCAATCACTTCGCTGCCCACTTTCAATTCAAGGTCACGCACCGAACGGGTGGTAATGACTGAGGTGACAATTCCGGAAGCGGTTTGCACGTCGATTTCGGACACCACGTCACCTTGCAGGATTTCCTTGATGACGCCTTTGAACTGGTTACGGACGTTGATCGCTTTGATGGTCATGATGTGGCTTCCTGTCTGAGGTCGGGCACATCCGTTCGGATGCGCAGGCCTTCAAAGTGCACCACCTGCACAAACAACAAAAGGAATAAATAATTATCTATTTATACCTTTTTTGAATATCAACTCTTTGTGCCATTGGCCTGGTTGCGCGGACCTTGCACCATTCGTCGCATAGGCAAATCTTTGACGCGATGCTCAAAGTGTCTGGCTTGGGGATTGCAAAGGCCGGTCGTAGGCGCTCGGGAACGACGTAATTCTGACGCAGCAACAATCAAATCAATAATTAAGGACCCCAGCGCAACGCTTGGTGAGTCACCCGGAGATTTAACGTGTCAACCCTCAGTGAAATCGCAGCGAACCACGCGAGAATGGCTAAAACAGTACAAGAATCGACCGGATTAATTGAGCGGCACGTGCACATTGTGGGTAGCTTCGACGTCTCCTCGCTGGAAGAACAACCGCATGTTCCACTGCACTTGATGGCTGGCGTGCAGGACAACCACCTCGGACAGGTGCCTGCGTACTAGTTCTGAGCGGGGTCGCGCACCAGAAAGTGGCACAGACCTATTAATGGTCACTGCTTTCGCACTTATTTGGTGCGCAAAAAGACAAGCCAATGATCGTTCCCACGCTCCGCGTGGGAATGCCTCCAGGGACGCTCCGCGTTCCAGCCACACCGCCGGTGTCGAGCCGAGCACCAATTTGACGCAGAGCGTCAGTGGCGGCATTCCCACGCAGAGCGTGGGAACGATCTTTCAGCGGCGTTATTCCGAAGCCTGAGCCCGCAACCGCCGCCCGAGCACATCCAGCACATCACATCCATCGCGCAACGGAATGGCGCAAAACAATGCAAAATCACTGAGGATGAACGACTCACACTCTAGCGAACCGCGCATCGACATGTTCTCCAGCACCYGCGTCACGGCGCGAATTCGATAGTTGGCAGCCTCGTATAAAACATCGAGCGGCGCGTGGGTATCGACGAACAACGTGGGCATGTCGGTGCAGTTGCTGGTGAGGGCCATGAAGCGGTTTTTGGGATGGGGGATTGGTTTTTCGTAGGGGGGATCGGGGTGCAGAGTTTTCATTTTTTGAAAGTCCATGGAGTACTAATTTGAAGCTACCAACGGCCTTTCCTACGGGCTTGGGTGGCAGCCGTGCGCGGGAGTAGGAAACTGAGATACTCCAACTCAGCCACGTCGAAACGTGTCCCGCACACAGCCGCCGCGAACGATATTACGGACTCAATATAAGTGCCGCAATCAATCGACAGTACTGATGCACGTTGGAGTAAGGGTTCCTACACCCTGCCGCTGCATTTGCAGTGACAGCCATAGAATATTCATGGATCTCACTTCGCACCAGTTCATGGAAACCGCTACAGGCTGAAGGAAACTTCCGACGAGCTTGTCCAGACATTTCGTAATAATTACGATGGTTTTAAACAGCATTTAAACATCCCGTAGTACTGGCAATTGGCAACTTGTGGGATTCCAGACTAAAGGCCTCACCTTCTCCATCACCAGTTGGCCCGTTCTTCAAGACTCGCCCTAAGAAGATCTTCCTTCCAGGCCTCCTGAGCCAACAAATAGACATCTTGAAGAAATCCACGGGGATCCTCCAATGTATACCACTCGCCACGCGGCCAACTCCCTGCATCTTCTTCGTCTATATCAAACAAACTCTGAAAATCATAAGACGCATCGCTTAGCTTTTCCGCTAAAAAATCCAGCAGCACGAGCTTATGTCGATAGGACAGATAACCTAGATTCAAGCTGTATCTTTTGATCAGCTCCRCTCTGTCAAAGCGATCATTCGGATTATATACTTCCAGCTCCGAACCCCGAGTTTCCTCGCGGTCATAAACATCAAAGACGCCAATAAACCACACTAAGCCGGGTTGAAATTCTTCATTTGAAAATGGATCTCGCAAACTCATTTTTTTTCCACAAATGGTGGCTGAGCTACTTCAGTCTGATATTTCAATAAACACGCCAAAAGAACCTGCATAAACCTCCGCCGATCTTCTACCTCATCATCAAAATATGTTGTTATTTTATCAAAAATAGAGTCAAAGCTTTCACCCATATCCAAATAGCAACTTAACGTATCTATATACCATTCGCGATCACTTCCGCTATAGGAGATAAACTCCGGACGCATCAGTATGTCGAACAGCTCAGCGAGCTCGACATCATCATTTACATTTTTAGAAACTATAATCTCTTCTCTTTCATCGTTATCAACATTGTCAATGTCGAACAAAAATAGTAGACCACGCAAAATAGAAAGTTTAGGGGGACGCTTCATACTCAAAAATCCGCAAAAGTCGTTATCGGAGCACCCGTCTCATTTAATATGACGACTGCATTTTTTTGCTTTCCATATACTAAGCCACCACGTTTATATCCCTCACCTATTTGTTTACCCATATTCATTGGCTCTTTAGATGCTGCATGACCATTTCGCCTGAATATTAGCTGAGCTCGATGAATGGCGTTCAACTGATCCCTATAGCTAATAAAACGTGTCGCTGCACTAGGTATCTTTGGCTGACCAGCCTTCCTTCCTGATGTGTACCTTTCAATTACTCCTGTTGTCGGGTTCCTTCCCGACATTGCCCGCTCACGTTGAGACTCCAAACTAGTCTGCTTGCCATGCTTTTCTAGAAAATGAGCACCTCTTGTAGATTTCTCCATCTCATCTAAACGTCGATATGCGTTCGCCTCAGCCAACTCATCAATCCGCGCCCTCCGCTGCTCACCCGTCAGCTTCGGCAGCGTCGGCTCACCTTCATCAACCTTAGCGCCAGTCGTATCATCCGGCGCCCCACACCCAGGCTTACCCGACTGCGGACAGTTCCCGCTCAACCCCAACGGATCAACCCACCCCGTCGGATTCGGCGTGTACTGGTACTGATTCAGCCCACCCGCCAACTTGACCGGGTCAGGCGTCAGATACCGTCCAACATCCGGATCATAGTACCGATGCCGGTTGTAGTGCAGGCCGCTCTCGGCGTCGAAGTACTGCCCTTGGAAGCGTAACGGTTGCTCAAGCTGCTCGCCCCCGCCCAGCGCCAGGTGCGTGACCTTGCCGTAGGCGTTGTACTTGGCCGACCAGACAATCTCGCCACCAAAATCGGTCAGTTCCTGCGGTGTGCCAAGGTGGTCGAGTTGGTAGTAAAACGGGCAGGCTTTGCGTGGGCCTTTGCCGTCGAGCATGGCCAGCGGGCGGAAGCTGCCGGGTTCGTAGAGGTAGCTGCGGTAGTGGTCGCGGCCGCTTTCGGCAACGAGGTTTTCGCCTTGCCAGAAGAATTCGGTGGTGTGGCCCTCGACGGTTTTGGCGATGCGGCGGCCGAAGGCGTCGTAGCGGTAGCTGGCGGTGCGGCCGTCCGGGGTGGTGACGCCGATCAAGCGGTGTTGGCAGTCGTAGCGGTACTCGGTGACGAGTTTTTGCCCGGTGCCGCGGCGTTCGCGGATCAGGTTGCCGAAGGCGTCGTAGTCGTAGTGGCGGTCGCCTTGCATGAGCAGGCGATTGCCTTTGACGGTCGCGGCGCCGGGGCGGTCCTGCATCAGCAGGTTGCCGGCGGGGTCGTGGGCGAAGGTTTCCGGTGGATCGTCGCGGGTGTGGCGGACGCGGGTCAGGCGGTTGAGTGGATCGTAGTAATAGCTGCGTTGGCCATGTCGACTG
>NZ_JBFUKU010000056.1:0-26083 GCF_056400685.1 Pseudomonas sp. P5_A12
CACAAGGGGTCGTCTAAACACCGGAGATCCCCTGTGGGAGCGAGCCTGCTCGCGATGGCAATAGTGGCCGCACCTGAAAGTCCCAATGCCTGGCACAAAAAAACCGCCACCCCTGATCCAGGAATGGCGGTTTTTTCGATTTACCTCAAACCCGCGAACGCACCCACCCCGCCACTTCCGAGTGAATCCCCACAACCTCCCCCAACAACCCCGCCATGCGCATAAAGTCATGGGTCATGCCCGGCTGTTCCAGCAACGTCAGCTCATTCCCCGCCGCACGCAAACGATCGGCATACGCCAAGCCTTCGTCATGCAACGGATCATGCCCGGCCAGGTACACCAGCGCCGGTGCCACACCCGACAGGTCCGCTGCCAGCAACGGCGAACAGCGCCAGTCCACGAGGTCCTGGGGAGTGCGCCCGTAATGCGCATAGAACCAATCCAGCGTTGGCGTTTCCAGCAAATACCCCTCGGCGAAATCCCGATGCGAGGCGCGTTTCGTCGTTGCATCCGTCACCGGGTATAGCAGTACCTGTGCCTTGGGCTTCAACGTCAGTTCCTCAGGCTCATGCACCGCCATGATCGACAACACCGTGGCCAGGGTCGCGCCAACGCTGTCACCGACCAGCGCCACCCGATTCGCGTCCAGACCCCGGGCCGCACCTTCGCGCACCAGCCAGTTGCCGGCATCGCAGGCATCCTGCACCGGTGTCGGGAAACGCCATTCGGGCGCCAACCGGTAATCCACGGTCAACAACGCAAAACCACCCTGTGAAGCCAATCGCCGACACAGCGCATCATGGGAATCGAGACTGCCGACCACATAGCCGCCGCCATGGAAATACAACACCACCGCTTGCAATCCCTCGACCGCTTGCCCGTCGCGATACAACCGCGCCGGCAGGCTATGGCCGTCGCGCGCAGCAATGGTGAAGTGTTCGCAGGCCACGTTGTCCAGCGGCACATCGAGAAACCCCGAGGATGCCTCAAAATCGATCCGCGCCTGTTGCGGCGACAGTTCATGCATCGCGCGACTTTTGCCGGTCATCCGGCCGAACTCGGCGAGTTCAAGAAATGCTTCAAGTTCTGGCAATACGGCCATGGGAAAATCCTTCTACACAAATAGATCAATACAAAATCTTGAAACGAGCGGAGATTTTGTAGGGGACCGTGGCGCTCCCGTTTAAGCGATGGCCAAACGGCGTTCCAGCAGATCTTCCAATTCATCCAGCAACTCATCACCGCGCAGCAGCTCGTAGTGCCCACCCGCCAACAAACGATCGACGCCGTGGCGGCCGACCTGAGACTCAAACACCCGGCGTTCATCGTCGCGCCCGGCCACCCACCAGCGATGGGCCATGGCCTGAATCGCCGGCAGTTGTCGATGGGCCAGTGCCAGTTGCTTGAGGCGTGAACCGGTGGCGAAGATCTGCGTCAGTTCCCCGACACCCAACGCGGCGTGCTCGTTGGAGCCGTACATGGCCGCCTCGATC
Organism: Pseudomonas sp. P5_A12; assembly: GCF_056400685.1. Taxonomy (NCBI): domain Bacteria; kingdom Pseudomonadati; phylum Pseudomonadota; class Gammaproteobacteria; order Pseudomonadales; family Pseudomonadaceae; genus Pseudomonas; species Pseudomonas sp. P5_A12. The sequence goes on from NZ_JBFUKU010000056.1 coordinate 1,494, forward strand.
ACCGCCGTGGCCCCCTCGCGCTCGTTCAAACCAGCAGTTTTCAACGCAATCAGCGCCTGCGCCTCATCGGTCGGCAACCCGAGCACAAACCTCAGGAAGTCGCCCAAATCTTCACGCCAGCCCCCAGCTTCAGCGGTGCCCGCCACATAACTGTCGACCAACCCGGCAAAGGCGACTGTTTCACCCTGGGTTTCCAGTTCGTGGGCGACCAGTTGCGTCAACGCACCGCCCAGCGACCAGCCCAGCAAGTAATACGGCCCCTTCGCCTGCTGCCTGCGAATCCACTGCGTATAGGCTTGTGCCATGACCAACATCGATTCGTCCTGCCATTGCGGGTCGAGCAACATGCGGCATTGAACGCCGTACACCGTGCGCCGGCCTTCCAGGCGCCGCGCCAACGGTTCGTAGTCGAATACCGTGCCGAAACCGGCGTGCAGGCAGAACAGCGCCGGCACATTGGGGATCCGCGCATTCAGTGCCAACAACGGGTCCGGTGCCGATGTAATGGGCTCCGCCGCCTGATAACCGCTGAGCTCTGCGATGCATGGTTTCTGCATCAAATCCCGCAGCTTCAATTCAAAGCCCAGTTGCGGCTGGCTGCGTACCCGCGAGATGACTTTGAGCACCTGCAACGAGTCGCCGCCCAGTTCGAAGAAGTTGTCGTCGATGCCCACTTGTGGCACGCCGAGCACTTCTTGCCAGATCGCGGTCAACGCCGTTTCCAGCGCGTTGCGCGGCGCTCGATAACCACCAAGTGCCCATTCAGGCTCCGGCAGTGCGCGACGGTCGAGCTTGCCGTTGGCCGACAGCGGGAAGCGCTCCAGCAGCAGGATCCGCGCCGGCACCATGTAATCCGGCAGTTGCGCTTGCAGTTCAGACTTCAAGCGACGATCCAGCCCGACAGCGCCGGCCGCCACCACATAACCGACCAAATGCTTGCCGGTCGGCGTGTCGTGGACCACCACGGCGGCATCCTGCACACCCGCACAATCACGCAGACGTGCTTCGATTTCGCCCAGTTCGATACGGAATCCACGGATCTTCACTTGCTGATCCAGCCTTCCCAGGTAATCGACCAACCCGCACTCGCGCTGGCGCACCAGGTCGCCGGTGCGGTACATGCGGCCACCAGCCTCGAACGGATCGGGAATGAAACGCTCGGCGCTCATGCCCGGACGCTGGTGATAACCCCGTGCCAGGCATTCGCCGCCCAGATACAACTCGCCGCTGACACCCACCGGCAAGGGGTTGAGATCAGCATCGAGCACATACACACCACGCCCTGCCACGCCTCGACCAATCGGCGCATAAGCCGCGTCACAGGTTCCGCTGACCTCAGCACGCCACAACAGCGGCGTGACCACGGTTTCCGTCGGGCCATAGCCATTGACCAGACGCTGCGGACGCAAGGCGCGCTTGACCTGCTCGAAACTGGCATCCGGCACCGCATCACCGCCAAAGCAATACACCTCGACCGCCGGCGGATTGCCCAGACGCTCGGCGACTTCAGCCATCTGTTGCAGGTACGCCGGCGGGAAGCAGGCGACGGTAACGGCATGACGATGCAGCACTTGAAGCGTCTGTTCCGGGGTCCACAAACTGTCCTCGCGAATCACCAGACTGCCGCCGGCCAACAGCACGCTTAACCAGCGCTCCTGAGCACCGTCGAAGGCGAACGACATGAAGTGCAGCTCGCGACTGCGTGGTGCCAGTTCGTAGAGGTCGATGATCCCTCGGCAATGTCGAGCAATCGATCCGCGTTCCACGGCCACGCCTTTCGGTTGGCCGGTGGAGCCTGAGGTGTAGATCAGGTACGCCAGATGCCCCGGCAACGGGTTGGAAACCGGGCACGCTGCATTGTCGGCAACGCTCAGCTGATCGAGCAGCAGGCGTGGCGGGCTGTCGGCCAGGGTCAGCCGTTCGCCCAGATCGCTGTCGCAGAGCAACAGGCTGGYGGCCGAATCGCTCAACATATAAGCCAGCCGTTCGGCCGGGTACGCCAGGTCCAAAGGCAAGTAAGCCGCCCCTGCTTTAAGCACGGCGAGGAACGCGACGATGGTGCGCTCGGAACGCGGCAACGCTACCGCCACCAGACTTTCCGGGCCGATGTCGCGAGCGATCAATTGCTGCGCCAGTCCATTGGCCTGCGCCTCAAGCTCGGCATAACTGACTTCGCGATCTTCACAGAACAAGGCAATTTTCTGCGGTTGCGTGAGTACATGCTGATTAAACGCATGCAGCAAATCGGTGTTGTCGGCCGACGCCAGCGGCAGGCTGATACGCGATTCAGGCAAGCCAATATTGCCGAGCAGACACGTCGCGTCCTCCGGCAACGCACGCAACAAACCTTCCAGCTGCGCACGAATCCGCTCGACTTCCACTTCACTGAAGCGGTCCCGCAGAAACAGATACTCGACTTCCAGGCCTTCTTCGTTGGCACTGACCATCAAGTCCATCGGGAAGTTGGTCACCCCGCCGCTGCCGACCTCGGCAAAGCGCAGTTCACCCTCCTCGCCCCCGCGCAACGCACGGTCCACCGGATGGTTTTCAAACACGATGATGCTGTCGAACAAGCCCTGACCACCCTGCCCGGCCCAGCGCTGAATGTCCGACAACGGCGTGTGTTCGTAGTCGCGGACCATCAGGTTGTAATCCTGCAACTCGCGCAGCCACTCGCCCAACGGCTGTTGCGGGTCGAGGGTCTGGATCACCGGCAGGGTGTTGATGAACAAACCGAGCATGTCCTGCGCCCCGGCAAGTCCCGTCGGGCGCCCCGCCACCGTGGCGCCGAACGCGACGCTGCGCTGGCCGCTGTGGCGTTGCAACAGCAGCAGCCACGCACCTTGGACCAGCGTGTTGAGGGTCACGCGCTGRCGCTTGGCGAAGCTGTGCAGTTTGCGCGTCGCCTCGGCATCGAGGTTGCTGTACATCACACCATGACCTACACCAGCGGCACCGGAGGCCTTGGCCAGAATGGTTGGTGTTTCGAGCAATGCCAACCGCTCGCGCCAGAAGCCTTCGGCCTGCGCACCGTCCTGACGTTGCAGCCAGGCGATGTAGTCGGCATAGCGTCCAGTCAAAGCCGGCAGAGTGTCGTTGTGGTACAGGCGCAGCATGTCAGCCAACAACCGCGATGCGCTCCAACCGTCCAGCAACAGGTGATGGTAGATCCAGATCATCTGGTAACGGTCATCACCGAGGCGAACCAGAATGAAGCGCATCAGCGGCGGGCAGCTCAGGTCGAAACCTTTGGCCTGCTCCGCTGCCGCCAGCTCCGTCAATGCCTGCTCAGTGTCGCTGCGTTCACGCCAGTCGAGCTCTTCAATCGGCAACTCGACGTCGGCGAACACCGCTTGCAACGGATCGACCAGACCATCGCGCCAGCGGAATGCTGCGCGCAGCACTTCATGACGCTCGACCAATGTCTGCCAGGCCGCACGGAAACGCGGCACCTGCAAACCGTCCACCGCCACACTCAACTGGTTGACATAGGGATTGAGCTCCGGTGAATCGAGGCAATGGAACAGCATGCCTTGCTGCATCGGCGACAGTGGATACAGGTCTTGCAGTCCGTCGCGGGCGGCGAAGTCGATGTGCGGCACCAGCGAGAAGGCTTCGACTTTCGGCGCTGCAACCAACGCCGCTTCACGGCTGATGGCCACCGCGGCGAGCGCACGGATGGTTTGCTGTTCAAACAGTTGCTTGGGACTGAACACCAACCCGCGCTGCCCGGCACGGCTCACCGCTTGCAGCGAGATGATCGAATCGCCGCCCAGTTCAAAGAAGTTTTCGGTGACGCACACCAAGTCCAGCCCCAATAGTTCCTGCCAGATCTCCACCAGCAACGCTTCGGCCGGCGACGCGGCGGCCACGTGATCGTGTTGCTGCCGAGTCGCTTCCGGGGCCGGCAGCCCCTGACGATCAAGCTTGCCGTTCGGCGTCAGTGGCAACGCCGCCAGGCACATCAAATGCGCCGGAAGCATGTGCGCCGGCAAACGGCTGCGCAGATGAGCCGTCAGCGCCTCACGCAGATCCTGCTCATCGGCGAGCGGATCGCGCGGCACCACGTAGCCGATCAGTTGGCGGCTGACTGGGCCGTCGCGGTCGATGACGAAGGCTTCACGCACGTCTTCGTGTTCGAGCAGGCAGGCTTCGATTTCCCCGAGTTCAATCCGGAACCCGCGAATCTTCACTTGCTGGTCGATCCGGCCCAGGTATTCAACAACGCCGTCAGCGCGGAACCGTGCGAGGTCGCCGCTGCGATACAAGCGCCCGCCCGGTACAAACGGATCCGGCACGAAACGTTCAGCCGTCAATTCGGGACGTTGATGATAACCCCGTGCGACACCCTCGCCGCCCAGGTACAACTCGCCCGCCACGCCCACCGGCAACGGCTGCAAGCCGCCGTCCAGAATATAGGCGCTGCGATTGCCCACCGGCCGGCCAATCGGCATGAACGCCGAGTCGAATTCGGTATCTGGACAGGCCAGCCAGATCAGCGGCGTGATCACTGTTTCGGTCGGGCCGTAGCCATTGATCAGGCGCTTCGGTTGCAATACCTGCTGCACTTCATCAAACGCATGCTTGGCCATGCCTTCACCGCACGGGGTGTAGGAACGAATCGGCAGATTGCGCCCCGCTTCGCCCATGAAATCGGCGATTTGCGCCAGGTAGCTCGGGGTGAAGCAGGCGATGGTGATGCCGTGCTTTTCAATCTCGGCGCACGTGCGCTCAACACTCCACAACTCATCGTCACGGGGCATCACCGCCGAACCGAACACCAGCGGCGTCAGCCAGCGTTCGTGGGCGCCGTCGAAGCTGATCGAGGCGAATTGCAGCTCGCGGTCTTCCGGGGTCATGCCGTACAACTCGCCGATCGACAGGCAATGCATGGCCAGCGGACCGTGAGCGACGCTCACGCCTTTGGGTCGCCCGGTGGAGCCGGAGGTGTAAATCAAGTACGCGAGGTTTTCACCGCAGGTCAGGTTGACCGGGTTGGTTTCAGGCATCGACGCCAGCGGTTCGAGGTCGACTTCGAGCACTGCCAGACCTTGCGGCAACGGCAGTTTTTCCCGCAGCCACGACTGGCTGATCAGCAAGGAAATCCCGCTGTCTTCCATCAGATAGCGCAGGCGTTCGGTCGGGTACGCTGGATCCAGCGGCACGTAAGCGCCACCGGCCTTCAGGATCGCCAGCAGGCCGATGATCATTTCCGGCGAACGCTGCATGGCCAGGCCGACTCGCACCTCCGGGCCGATGCCCAGTGCGCGCAAGCGGTGGGCTAGTTGATTGGCGCGACGGTTAAGTTGATCGAAGCTCAACTCCAAGTCATTGAAGATCAGCGCGGTTGCGTTCGGGCGGAGAACAGCCTGGGCTTCGATCAGTTGATGCACGCACAGCGGGTTTTCCGTTGCGGTGAACGGCGGGTTCCACTGCAGCAACTGTTGCGCACGCTCCGGCGCGGTCAGCAGGTCCAGTTCACTCAATGCGGCATTGGGCGCGGCGACCATCGACGCCAGCAGCGCGGCCAGATGCTCGCTCATGCGGGCAATGGCTTCGCTGCTGAAATGGCTGCACTGGTAGCTCCAGTTCAGGCTGAGCTGATTTTCAGCGGTGGCCGCCAGAGTCAATGGGAAGTTGGTGCGTTCATGGTTCTGCGCAATCGAGAAGCTCAACCCGGCCGGAGCACCCTGTTGCAAGGCTTGGGCGACCGGGAAGTTTTCGAACACCAGCAGGCTGTCGAACAGCGGCTCGCCGGCACGCCCGGCCCAGCGCTGAATATCGCCGAGGGCGGTGAATTCATGCTCACGCAATTCGAGGTTCTGCGCCTGCAAGCGGCTCAGCCATTGGCCGACGCTTTCAACCGCGTCCGGCGTGCTGATCACCGGCAAGGTGTTGATGAACAGCCCGAGCTGGCTTTCGGCTCCAGGTAAATCCACCGGCCGCCCCGCCACGGTAGCGCCGAACGCGACGCTGCGTTGACCGCTGTAGCGTTGCAACAGCAATGCCCAGGCACCTTGCACCAAGGTGTTGAGGGTGACTTTTTGCTGACGGGCGAAATCGCTGAAGCGTTGGCTGGTGGCGACGTCGAAAGTCTGGCGATGATCGGCGAACGCTGCTGTCGACAGGTTTTTACTATCACCATGGGCCAGGCTTTGGGCCAACAACGTCGGATTGTCGAGGTTCGCCAGTTGCTCGCGCCAGAACTGCTCATCCGCCTGCGCGTCCTGACGTTGCAGCCAGCCGATGTAATCCGCGAAACGCCCTGTAGGTGCCTGCACTTCCAGCCCGGCATAACGCTGCAAGACTTCGCTCAGCAGCAGCGAATTGCTCCAGCCATCGAGCAACAAGTGATGGTGGGTGTAGATCAGTTGCTGGCGCTCGTCGTCCAGCCGCACCAGCGTCAAACGCATCAATGGTGCCCGAACCGGATCGAGTTGCAGGCGTTCGCTGTCGATCAACTGTGCCAGTGCTTCGACCTGATCGTCACGGTTGCGCCAATCGAGGCAGGTCATCGGCAATTGCAAATGACGATGGACCAATTGCACCGGCGCTTCGAAGCCATCCGGGAAATGGAAACTGCTGCGCAGGATCGGATGGCTGTCCAGTACCGCCTGCCAGGCGCGTCCCAGTCGTTCGGCATCAAGGCCACGGGCTTCGACGCTGAGCTGGTTCACATACGCGCCAGATTCCAACTCGTACAAGCTGTGGAACAACAAACCGGCCTGCATCGGCGACAGCGGATACAGGTCATCAATCTGTGTCGGCGGCACCGGCAAACCATCGAGTTGCGCTTGAGTCAGGCGCGCCAGCGGGAAGTCCGCCGGGGTCACGCCGCCCGCGCCATCGCTCAGGCAATGGGCGATCAACGCCAGCAATTCGCGCTGGTAATCCGCGGCCAGCGCTTCGATCTCGCGCTGATCAAAGCACTCGCGACTGAAGGTCCAGTCGAGTTTCAGTTCACCGCCATAGACCTGACCGTCCACCGACAGCCAGTTCGGCAGCGGTGCATCGGCAGATTGCGCGGCACCGCTGGATTCGCGCGCTGGAGTAAACAACGCGTCCTCGGCGAAGCTCTGATCAAACTGGCCGAGGTAGTTGAACGTCACCCGCGCCTGCGGTAATGCGGCCAATGCCGCTTGGGTCGATGCATCGCCCATGTATCGCAAAAAGCCGTAGCCCATGCCTTTGCCGGGGATCTCGCGCAGTTGCTGCTTGATCGCCTTGATCGAACAAGCCAGGTCGGCGGTCGGCGTCAGGCGCACCGGGAACAGGCTGGAGAACCAGCCGACGGTGCGGGTCAGGTCGATGTCGTCGAACAGTTCTTCGCGGCCATGGCCTTCGAGTTGAATCAGCGCCGATTCGTCACCGGTCCAGCGGCTGAGGGTGCGGGACAGTGCGGTCAGCAGCAGATCGTTGACCTGCGTGCGGTAGATCGCCGGCGCCTGTTGCAGTAATTGACGGGTCTGCTCGCGGTCGAGGCCGATGCTGACGCCTTGGCGCAAATGCCCGGCCTGACTGGCTTGGGCGTTGGCGGCTGGCAGCGAATCATTCGCCACGCTGAGCTGCGCCTGCCACCAGCTCAGTTCACTGACAGCGGCTTCGGAGTGCGCATACGCGGCGAGCTTGTCGGCCCAAGCCTGGAAGGCGCTGGTCTTCGGCGGCAGGTCTTGCCCTTGGTAAGCGGACTGCAAATCTTCCAGCAACACCCGCCAGGACACACCGTCTACCGCCAAATGATGGATCACCAACAGCAACCGCTGGGAGCCATCCGCCTGGGTGATCAACGCTGCGCGCAGCAGCGGACCGTCTTGCAGGTTGAGGCTGCGTTGCGCTTCGTCGCACACCGACTCCAGCGAGGCATCGCTGGCTACGCGGGCGGTCCAGAGCATGTCGATGACATCGGCGCTGTCGGCCCCGACATAACGTGCCGACCATTGACCATCGACCTGACTGAAGCGCAAACGCAGGGCATCGTGCTGCTTGAGCAAGCGTTGCAGCGCGGCTTGCAGGCGCGGCAGTTCGAGGGTTTCCCGGGGCGTCAGCAACACGGCCTGGTTCCAGTGCGCGCGTTGCACAATCGGTTCGTCGAAGAACCAGCACTGGATCGGCGTGAGTGTTTGCACGCCGTCCACCGGCCCTTGTTGCGCCAGCGGTGCGGTTTGTTCTTTGACCACAGCGGCCAGCGCTTGCAAGGTCTGTTGCTGGAACAGGTCACGGGGTTGCAGGCTCAGACCGGCGCGACGCGCACGGCTGACCACTTGAATCGAAATAATCGAGTCGCCGCCCAGTTCAAAGAAGTTGTCCTGACGCCCCACCTGCTCCACGCCCAACACGTCTTGCCAGATCTTTGCCAGAACCTGTTCGTGTTCGCTGCGTGGCGCTTCGAAGGCGCGTTGGCTGACTTGCGCGGTTGGCGCGGGCAGGCGTTTGCGGTCGAGTTTGCCGTTGGGGCTCAGGGGCATTTGCTCGATCAGCACGGTCTGCGCCGGCACCATGTAATCCGGCAGGCTGGCGAGCAGATGGCTTTTCAGGATTTCGCGCCACGCGCCTTGTTGCTCGGCAGTGGCATTCAGCAGTGCGCGGTCCTGCGGCACGAGGTACGCGACCAGTTGCTTGCCGCTCGGGCCATCGAGGGCCAGCACCACGGCTTCCTGCACGTCGGCATGTTCTTGCAGGCGCGCTTCGATTTCGCCCAGCTCGATACGCAAACCGCGAATTTTCACTTGATCGTCGATACGCCCGCAGTAGTCGATGGCGCCGTCGGCGCGATAACGCGCCAGGTCACCGGTGCGGTACAGGCGCTCGCCGCTGCCGAACGGATCGACCACGAAACGCTCGGCGGTCAGCGCGCCACGGCGGTGATAGCCGCGCGCCAGACCGACGCCACCGAGGTACAACTCGCCCACCGCGCCCAACGGCAACGGTTGCAGTTCGCTGTCGAGGATGCAGGTGCGCAGGTTGGCGATCGGACGGCCAATCGGCACGCTGTCGCGGCCCTCTTCCACACAGGTCCAGTGGGTCACGTCGATGGCCGCTTCGGTCGGGCCATAGAGGTTGTAGAGATTGGCTTGCGGCAAGCTGCGCAGGGTTTGGCGTTGCAGCTCCATCGGCAGCGCTTCACCGCTGCAAATGATCCGTTGCAGCGAGGTGCAGGCCAACGACTCATCGGTCCCGATGAACGCTGAAAGCATCGACGGTACAAAGTGCAGCGTGGTAATCGCTTGCTCAACGATCAGCGCAGCCAGGCGTTGTGGATCGCGATGTTCGCCCGGTACGGCGATCACCAGCGTGGCGCCCTTCATCAGCGGCCAGAAAAACTCCCACACCGACACGTCGAAACTGAACGGCGTCTTTTGCAGCACGCGGTCCGTGGGCTGCAATTTGTAGGCCTCTTGCATCCACTCCAGACGGTTGTGCAGCGCCACGTGACGGTTGCCCGCGCCTTTAGGCTTGCCGGTAGAACCGGAGGTGTAAATCACATACGCAAGGTTTTCGGCGCCGGCGAGGTTCGGTAGATCGTTGCTCGGCAGTTCACTCAGCCAATCGGCCTCGGCACGCAGGCACAAGGTCCGCACGTTATCGGGGGTCGGCAATTGCGCCAGCAAATGTTCCTGCGTCAGCAACAACGAAATGCCGCTGTCTTCGATCAAGTAGCTCAGGCGATCCAGCGGGTATTCCGGGTCCAGCGGCACATAAGCGCCACCGGCCTTGAGAACCGCCAGCAGGCCGACGACCATTTCAAACGAACGGTCGCAGGCAATCCCCACCAGCACTTCCGGGCCAACGCCCTGAGTGCGCAAGTGATGGGCCAAACGATTGGCGCGCCGGTTCAGTTCGGCGTAACTCAGGGTCTGGCCCTGGAACACCAGCGCCGTCGCCTCCCCGTTTTCGACTACACGCTCTTCGAAATGGCGCTGCACGCAGACTTCACCCGGATAAGCCTGAGTCGTGTCGTTGAGGTCATCAAGAATGCGCAGACGCTCGTCGGCGTCCAGTAGCGGTAACTCGGCGAGCGGGCATTGCGGATTCGCCAGCACGCCGGCCAGCAGGTTTCGCCAATGACGGGCCAAATGCTCGATGCGCTCGGCGTCGAACAGATCCGTGGCATAGGTCAGGCTGGCGAACAGTTTGTCGCCCTCCTCCTGCGTGTCCAGTTGCAGGTCGAATTGGGTGGTGTGCGCCGTGGCATTCAGCGCTTCGACGCGCAGCCCGGCGAGCAAGCCGCTGACCGCCGCCGGCTTGGCTTGCTGGTGGTTGAACATCACCTGGAACAACGGGCTGTGGCTGAGGCTGCGCTCACCTTGCAGCGCCTGCACCAGACGCTCGAACGGCAAGTCCTGATAATCCTGGGCGTCCAGCGACGCGGTGCGGGTCTGGTCGAGCAACTGGCTGAATGGCAGACGTCCATCCAGTTCAGCACGCATGACCTGAGTGTTGACGAAGAAGCCGATCAGGCCACGGGTTTCACTGCGGTTGCGGTTGGCAATGGGCACGCCAACGCGCACGTCGGCCTGGCCGCTATAGCGATAGAGCAACGCCTGCAAGCTCGCCAGCAACAGCATGAACGGCGTGACACCGCGCTGTTTGGCCAAGGCCATCAGACCACTGGACAAGGTTGCATCGAGGGCGAAATCCAGACGCGCACCGCGCTGGCTCGGTTGCGCCGGTCGTGGACGGTCGGTGGGCAACTCCAGCAACGGTTGCTCGTTGCCCAAGCGCCCGCGCCACCAGTTGAGTTGACGCTCCAGCTCGCCCGCTTCCATCCAGCGGCGTTGCCACAAGGCGTAATCGGAATACTGGATCGGCAGCGGTTCCAGCGCTGCGTTTTGCCCTTGGCAATGCGCGGCGTAGAGCCGGGAGAACTCTTCCACCAGCACGCCCATCGACCAGCCATCGGTGACGATGTGGTGCAGGGTCAGCAACAGCACATGGTCCTCGGTATCGAGCTGAAACAGACTGACCCGCAACAGCGGACCGTGTTGCAGATCGAATGGCCGCGAAATTTCCTGTTCGACGCTTTTCATCGCGAGATCAAAGCGTTTTTCCTGTGATTCGCCGTGCATGTCGATTTTTTCAATCGGCAACGAGGTGAACCCGGCCAGCGTCTGAACGACGTGACCATCGTCCTCGAAAAAACGGCTGCGCAGGCTCTGATGCCGCGCCGACAACACATCAAAACTGTGCTGCAACGCCGCGACATTCAGCGGCCCGTGCAGGTGCAACGCCGCCGGTATGTTGTACGCCGAACTGTGCGGATCAAGCTGCCAGAGGAACCATTGACGCTGCTGTGCGTACGACAGTTCGAAGCGCGTTTGCGGTTCGCAAGCCGGCGGAATCGGCAGTTGGCCGAAGCTCACGCCCTGCTCCTGCATGCGGCTCAGAAATTCGCGGCGCTTGTCGGCAGGCAGGCCGGCGAAGCGGCTGGCGATACGCTGGGCAGTGGTATGTTCCATCAATTGATCTCCATCTCGTCGAGCAGCGACTCAAGCGCATCAAGACGTGCATCGTGGTCAGCCGGGGCGTGTTGCCCGGCCATGGCGGCATAGGCCTGCAGGTCGGTGGATTCGAACAGCGCGCGCAGCGGCAGCTCGATGCCCAGTTCCAGTTCCACGCGGGCACTGGCCTGGGCGGCGAGCAACGAATGCCCGCCCAATTCAAAGAAGTTGTCGCGCCGGCCGATCTGCGCCACGCCCAGCACCTCGGCCCAAATGGCCGACAGGTGCTGTTCGAGGTCGCCTTCGGGGGCTTCGAACGGGCGTTGCCATTCCTCGGCATCCGGCAGTGGCAAGGCGTTGCGGTCGAGCTTGCCGTTGCCGGTCAGCGGCAAGGCATCGAGCAGCAGCCAGTGGCTGGGCACCATGTAATCCGGTAGATCGACCTTGAGCGCGGCACGCAGGTTGTCGCGCCAGGCAATCGGGTCGTGTGGGGTGTGCTCGGCCACGACGTAGGCGCACAACTGCGCTCCGCCGTCACCGGCGTGAACATTTAATACCGCTTGGCGCACGCCCGGTTGGGCCAGCAGCGCCGCTTCGATTTCGCCGAGTTCGATGCGGAACCCGCGAATCTTCACTTGCTGGTCGATGCGGCCCAGGTAATCGATGCTGCCGTCGCCACGCTGACGCGCCAGATCACCGCTGCGATAGAGGCGTTGAGAAGCCTCGAACGGGCTCGGCACAAAACGCTCGGCGGTCAGGCCGAAACGCCCGTGATAACCACGCGCCAGACCGGTGCCAGCGATGTACAACTCACCCGCTACACCCACCGGCACCGGCTGCAACTGGCTGTCGAGCAAGTACCAGCGCAGGTCGCGGATCGGCAGGCCAATCGGGCTTTGCGCCTTGCCGTCGAGGTCAGCCAATCGGATGGCACGGTAAGTCACGTGCACTGTAGTTTCGGTGATGCCGTACATGTTGACCAAGGTGGGCTGCTGGTCACCGAAGCGATCGAACCATGGACGCAGGCTGGCGACTTCCAGTGCTTCACCGCCGAAGATCACCTGACGCAGCGCCAGGTTTCGTTCGCTCGCGCAGGCAATCGGCAACAGTTGACGGAACGCGCTCGGGGTCTGGTTCAGCACCGTCACGCCTTCATCGCAGAGCAAGCGGTGAAACGCTTGCGGTTCGCGACTGATGTCATGCGGCACGATCACCAGACGCCCACCCGTACACAGCGAGCCGAACAGCTCCCACACCGAAAAGTCGAACGCGTAGGAATGGAACAGCGTCCAGACATCGGCCGGGCCGAAGTTGAACTCATCTGCGGTGGCGGTCAGCAGACGCCCGACATTGGCATGACTGAGCAACGCGCCTTTTGGCCGGCCAGTGGAGCCGGAGGTGTAGATCACGTAGGCGAGGTTGTCCGGGGTCGCCAGCGGTGTCAGGTTTTCATCGCTGTACGCATCCAGCTGCAACGATTCAAGGCTCAGCACCTGCACCCCATCGCGAGCCGGCAAACTATCAATCAAATGCCGCTGAGTCAGCAGCAGCGTGATGCCGCTGTCCTCGATCATGTAGCTCAGACGCTCGGCCGGGTATTGCGGATCGAGCGGCACATAAGCCGCGCCAGCCTTGAGAATCGCCAGCAAACCCACCACTAGCGGCATCGCCCGTTCGGTGGCGATGCCGACGCGCACCTCTGGGCCGACGCCCTGTTCGCTCAGTTTGCGCGCCAGTTGATTGGCCTGGGCGTTGAGCGCGGCGTAGCTCAGTTGCTCGCCTTCGTGGACCAGCGCGATGGCGTTCGGCCGTTGCTCGGCTTGAGCTTCGAATAGCTGGTGCAAGGTTGGCGACGAGAGTTGCGCCTCGAATGCCGGGTTCCAGTGCTGGATCAACGCCTCATATTGCGGCGCGTGAAGCAAGGGCAATTCGGCGACGCGTTGCTGTGGATCCTTGACCACCGCCCGCAGCAGGTTCAGCCACTGCTCGGCGAGCCGCTGCATCGACGCCTCGTCGTACACATCCGTGGCGTACGTCAGGCTGGCATCGAGTTCTTCGCCTTGCTCTTGAGTGTCGAGTACCAGGTCGAATTGCGCGGTGTGCTGCTGCCAGTGCAGACGCTCGACCTGCAAGTCGGCAACCACGCGCTCGACGCTCGCACCCAATTGCTGCTGATGGTTATAGAGCACCTGGAACAAGGGGCTGTGATTGAGGCTGCGGTCCGGCTGCAAGGCGTCGACCAGCTGCTCGAACGGCACGTCCTGATTGGCCTGTGCATCCAATGCGACCTGTTTGACCTGTTGCAGCAACGCACTGAATGGTTGCTGTCCGTCGATCTCGGCACGCAGGACCTGGGTGTTGATGAAGAAGCCGATCAGGCCTTCGGTTTCCAGGCGCGAACGCCCCGCGCCGGGCACGCCGACGCTGATGCTCGACTGCCCGCTCTGGTGATGCAGCAAGGTCTGGAAACTCGCCAGCAACAGCATGAACAGCGTTACTTGCTGCTCCTGGGCACGCTGGCGCAAACCGGTTAGCAACTGGCGATCAACGTTGAGCATCAGGCTGGCGCCGCGTTCGCTGCGTCGGGCCGGGCGGGACAGTTCACTTGGCAACTCCAGCGGTGTCTGGCTGCCGGCCAGTTGCTCGCTCCACCACGCCAGTTGCCGTGCGCCCTCGCCGGCCTCCAGCCAGTCGCGCTGCCAGCGGGCATAGTCGCTGTAGCTGACCGGCAAACTGTTCAGGTTTGCAGCGCGACCTTCGACGGCAGCCTGATACAACGCACTGAACTCATCAACCATGACCTGCATCGACCAGCCATCGGCGGCGATGTGGTGAACGGTCAGCACCAGCACGTGTTCGTCGGTATTCACTTGCAGCAACAACACGCGCCACAACGGACCGTTACGCAGATCGAACGGGCGGGCGATTTCTTCCGCCACGGCAGTGTCGACCGACGATTGATCGAGCGTACGGTGTTCCAGTTGCAGCGCCAGTGTGTCGTGCAGCACCGGACACGCCTGCTGACCATTCTGTTCGTAGGTGGTGCGCAGGGTTTGGTGGCGAGTCTGCAATTGAGTGAAGGCTTTGCGCAGGGCATCAAGGTTGAGCGGGCCCTTGAGGCGCAACGCGGCGGGAATGTTGTAGGCCGGGCTATGCGGGGCGAGTTGCCAGAGAATCCATTGGCGCTGTTGGGCGTACGACAGGATCGGCGGTTGATCGATTGGCGCAGGTTGCAGGATCGGTTGGCTGCTGGCGTTCGCCAGTGCCGCTCGCTCGGCAAACTCCGCCAAATTCGCGGCCGAGAACAGACAGCTCACCGACAGTTCGAGCTGGAGCTGCTGACGCACGCGGGAGATCACTTGCAGTACCAGCAACGAATGCCCGCCCAGTTCGAAGAAGTTGTCGTTGCGGCCCACTTGCTCGACTTGCAATACGTCCTGCCAGATCAGCGCCAGCTGCGTTTCCAGCCCTTGGGCCGGAGCCACAAAGTCATGTTGCGCATCTCTGGCTTGAGCACGCGGCAAAGCCCTGCGGTCCAGTTTGCCGTTGTTGTTGAGCGGCAGTCGGGCTAGCAGGATCAGATGGCTTGGCACCATGTAGTCCGGCAGCGACCGACGTAGAACAGCCTTGAGTCCTTCCAGATAGTCAGTTTCAGAAACCACCACATCGCTGGCCACGACATACGCCACCAGTTGCGTGCCGTCCTGAGCGATGACCGCTGCATCACGCACGTCGTCACAGGCTTGCAGGCAGGCTTCGATCTCGCCCATTTCAATGCGAAAACCGCGGATCTTCACTTGATGGTCGATACGGCCGACGTATTCCAGATTGCCGTCAGCGTTGTAGCGCGCCAGGTCGCCGCTGCGGTACAGCCGCGCGCCGGGTTCATGGGCAAACGGGTCCGGCAGGAAACGTTCGGCGGTCAGCGCCGGGCGATCGAAGTAGCTTTGCGCGAGGCAGGCCGGTGCGCCGATGCACAACTCGCCAACGCCACCGTTGGGCAGCAATTGACTGGCAGCGTCCAGCACATACAGCGCACGACCGGCGATGGCAGGACCAATCGGGATGCCAAACGCATCGCTGGCATCGTCGAGTCGGCATTCATGCACGCTGGACACCACGGTCGCCTCGGTCGGGCCGTAGGTGTTGAGCAAACGCACGTGGCTCAATCCGGCCTGATGCCATAAGCGCAAACCTTCGACCGACATCGCTTCACCGCCGACGTGGACCTGACGCAAATCACCGAGATCGGTGACCACGCCGCTCGCGCATTCGCGGGCCAGCAGGTACCAGTAAGCCGCCGGCAAGTCCGCCACGGTCACGCCTTGCTCGACGATTTTGGCAGCGAGGCGGCCGGCGTCCCACAATTCATCGCCGCGCATGATCAACGTCGCGCCGGCGCACAGGGCCGGGAAGCACTGTTCGACGAAACCATCGAAACTGAAGGTCGCGAACTGCAACACACGGTCTGACGCCGACAGCACCGAATAATCGGCGGCAGATTGGCAGAACTCGCGCAACGCGGCATGGGCGATGGCTACGCCTTTGGGTTGGCCAGTGGAGCCGGAGGTGTAGATGATGTAGGCCAGGTCCTCGGCGACCGCGTGGTTTTGCGGATCGTTTTCCGGGTAGCCCGCGTTGTCACCGACGCTGAGACGCGGCACGCCTTGCACATTTTCCAACGGACCGGATTCACACAGCAGCACGTCGAGGCGGCTGTCGTCGATCATGTAGGCCAGACGCTCTGCCGGGAAATTCGGGTCCAGCGGCACGTACGCCGCACCAGTTTTCAGCACCGCCAGCAGGCTGACGATCAATTGCGGACTACGGTGCAACGCCAGCCCGACACGTTTGCCGGGACCGGCGCCGTTTGCAATCAGGCGATGGGCCAGGCGGTTGGCCTGGGTGTTCAACTGCGTGTAGCTGAGGGACTGGCCGTCAACCTGTAAAGCCAGCGCATCCGGCGTGGCGGCTGCCTGAGCAGCGATTTGTTCGTGGACCCACAAGGTTGTGGATAACTGAACCGAGGTCGGTTGACTGATCGCCAGCAGCGAATCTTTACCCTCGATATCGAGCAGTTCCAACGCGCCCAATGCCGTATCCGGCTGCGCCACCAACTGCACCAGCACATGCTGCAGGTTGGCCGCCAACTCAGCGACCTGCGCTGCGCTGAACCGCGCCGCGTCGTAGCTGAATTCCAGGCTCAAGCCTTCACCCAGTTCAATGCCCAGGGTGAGCGGGTAGTGCGTGCGTTCGTGGTTGTGCAGGTTGCCGAATGACAACCCGGCCGGCGCGCCCTGCTTCAACGCTTCGGCGACAGGGAAGTTTTCGAACACCAGCAGGCTGTCGAACAGCGCCGCCCCTTGCTGCCCTGCCCAGCTCTGAATGTCATAAAGCGGCACATGCTCGAACTCGCGCATGGCCAGGTTCAGCCCTTGCAGTTCGCTCAGCCATTGGCTGACGGTRCAATCCGGCTTCATCACGCAGACCAGCGGCAGCGTGTTGATGAACAGTCCGAGTTGTTCTTCGATCCCAGGCAGCGGCGCCGAACGACCCGCCACAGTGGCCCCGAAGACCACGCAATCCTGACCGGTGTAGCGGTGCAGCAACAGGCTCCACGCCGCTTGCAGAACGGTGTTGAGGGTGACTTTCTGTTGGCGGGCGAAGTCGGCCAGACGCTGGGTTGCGCGACTGTCGAGGGCGACTCGATACGCTTCGCTGCCCTCCGCACCCACCGGCGGGCGCAAGGCTTCGGCGAGCAATGTCGGCGCCTCCAGCGGCGCCAACGCGGCTTTCCAGAACTGCTCGCCAGCGACAGCCGATTGCTGCTGCAACCACCCCAGATAATCGCGGTATTGCCCGGTCGATGCCGGCAGCGATTGCCCGGTGGCGTAATGCTGGATGACTTCGGCCAGCAACTGCGCGTTGCTCCAGCCGTCCATCAAAATGTGGTGGCTGGTGTAGATCAGGTGCCAGTCGTTGGAATCGGTGCGGACCAGCTTCAAGCGGAACAGCGGCGCGCTGCCCAATTCGAAGCCTTGGGCGCGCTCGGCATCGGCCAGTGTGTCGGTGTCGGTCGCGTCCAGCACTTCGAGTGGCAACTCGACCTGACGGACAATCGCCTGATGCGCGGTGTCGAGGTCTTGCCAGTGGAAGCTGCTGCGCAGGATATCGTGGCGCTCCAGTGCGGTCTGCCAGGCGTGGGCAAATCGCTCGGGATCGAGGCCTTGAATGTCCAGGCGCAACTGGCTGATGTAGGCGCCAACTCCCGGTTCGTACAGGGTATGGAACAGCATGCCCTGCTGCATGGGCGACAGCGGATACAGGTCTTCAAGGTTCGCGACCGGCAATGCGTCGAGTTGTGGCTGACTGATCTGCGCCAGCGGAAAGTCCGACGGTGTGGCTTGGGGCAATTCAACGGCGCAACAGTGATCGATCAGGGCCTTGAGTTCCAGCGCGTAATCGTCTGCCAGACGCTGGATGGTCGCGGTGTCAAACATCTCGCGGCTGAAGCCCCAGCTCAGCGACAACTCGCCGCCGTAGACCTGACCTTCGACTGTCAGCCAATTGCCCAACGGCGCCGACGGATCCTGGCCCAGACCGTTACCTTCGGTAGAGGGCAAGAACATCGCGGCATCGTCGAACTGACGGTCAAACTGCCCCAGATAGTTAAAGGTAATGCGCGGTTGCGGCAACGCGGCCAGTTCGGCACGAATCGTCGGGCTGCCGAGGTAACGCAGCGTGCCGTAACCGAGGCCATTGTCCGGCACGCCGCGCAGTTGTTCCTTGATGCTCTTGACCGATGCGCCGAGGTCGCTCGACGGCACCAGATTGAGCGGAAACAGGCTGGTGAACCAGCCGACGGTGCGGGTCAGGTCGATGTCGTCGAACAGGTCTTCGCGGCCATGGCCTTCGAGCTGAACCAGCGCGCGGCCCTGCCCGCTCCAGCGGCAAACCGCGCGCGCCAGTGCAGTCAGTAGCAGGTCGTTGACCTGAGTGCGATAGGCCGCCGGGGCGTGTTGCAGCAGTTTGCGGGTGTGTTCGGCGTTGAGTTTGAGTTCGATTTTGTGTTCGAAGCGGTTTTGCAGCGCGCCGTTCGGACGGTCGCAGGGCAGATCATTCGCTGCGTTTTTCAGTTGGGCCAGCCAATAACCGAGGCTGTTTCCAAAGGCTGGAACGTGCGCTTTCAGACGTTCGGCCCAACGCTGATACGTGCTGGTTTTCACCAACGACAGGTTGCCGCCACTGTAGAACCGCTGAAGATCTTCCAGCAGCACGCGCCAGGAAACGCCGTCTACCGCAAGGTGATGAATCACCAGCAGCAGGCGTTGAGTACCGTCAGCCATCGCCACCAGCAGAGCGCGCATCAGCGGTCCATTATGCAGATCGAGACTGCGTTGGGCTTCGTCGCACAGGGTATTAAGTTCTTCGACCGACCGGGCCTGACGCTGCCACAACACCGACTCCGTGGTGGGTGCTGCGTAGATTTGCTGCCAGCCTTCGACGGTCTGTCCATAACGCAGGCGCAAGCTGTCGTGGTGGGTCAGCAATTGCTCAATGGCGCGGTCCAGGACCTCGGCGTTCAATGCCTCACGCGGTACCAGCAGCAGCGACTGGTTCCAGTGCTGGCGCTCAGGGATTGCCTGCTCGAAAAACCACTGCTGCATCGGTGCCAGCGCCACCTCGCCCTGCGCCGGGCCTTGGTCGGTCAACGGCTGCTCGCCGCTGCGGGCCGCTTGAGCAAGGCTGCGAATGGTCTGGTGCTGGAACAGATCCTTGGGGCTCAAGACGATCCCGGCCTGACGCGCGCGGCTGACCACTTGCATGGACACGATGGAGTCGCCGCCCAGTTCGAAGAAGTTGTCTTCCAGACCGACGTTATCGATGGCCAGCACGTCCTGCCAGATCGCGGCCAGGGATTTTTCCAAAACGCTGCGCGGCGCGACGTGTTCGCGTTGTTGCGATGCTCCGTCGATGGCCGGCAAGGCTTTGCGATCGAGTTTGCCATTGGGGGTCAGTGGCAGGTGATCGAGGAACAGCAGGAACGCCGGAACCATGTAGTCCGGCAGATGCTGGCGCAGCGCGGCTTTCAAGGTTTCACGCTGAGTCGCTTGAGCGTCGACGTCGTCCAGCAAGGCTGGATCGTTCGGCACGATGTAGGCGACCAGTTGCTGGCCGTTGACGCCATCCTGCGCCAGCACCGCCAGTTCGCGTACGGCGTCCCGCTGCAACAGCCGCGCTTCGATTTCACCCAGTTCGATGCGAAAGCCACGAACCTTGACCTGATGGTCGATACGCCCGACGTATTGCAGCGTACCGTCGGCCTGATAGCGAGTCAGGTCGCCGGTGCGGTACAAGCGTTCACCGTTGCTGGCGAACGGGTTGGGCACATACTTTTCAGCAGTCATGCCCGGCCGTGCCAGATAACCGCGGGTGATGCCCGCGCCGCTGAGGTAAAGCTCGGCACAAACGCCTTGCGGCACCGGTTGCAGCTCGGCATCCAGCAAATAGCTGGCGGTGTGTTTGAGCGGGCGACCAATGTTGGCGCGGCCACCAGCCTCACGCCGGGTCCAGGTCGAATAGGTGGTGTCTTCCGACGGGCCGTACAGGTCGTAGACGTGTTCGACGGTTGGCTGCTGATACAACGCCTCCACCAGGCTCTGCTTCAGTGGCTCGCCGGCAAGATTAATGATGCGCACGCTTGGCGGGATCTGTCCGGCGCGCTGCAAAGCATTGATCGCCGACGGCACGGTGTTGATCAAGCGCACTTGATCCCGCGCCGGCAGCTGCGGCAATTCCAGGGCGTTGTGGGCGATGATCACCGAGCCACCATTGGCCAGGGTCACAAACAGCTCCCACACCGACAGGTCAAAGCAGACCGAGGTCGAGGCCAGCACGCCTTGGATGTCATCGCGGCTGTAGACCGATGCCGACCAGTCAATCAGCGCCAGCACGTTGCGATGGGCGATGGCCACGCCTTTGGGTTTGCCGGTGGAGCCGGAGGTGTAGATCACGTAAGCGAGGTTGTCCGGCGTAACGCGAGTTTGCGGGGCATTTGCCGGGTATTCAGTCCATGCCTGGCCGTCCAGCAGCAACACTTGGGTCTCGGCTGCCACGGTCAGTGTCGCGGCAACGGATTGCTCGGTCAGCAACACCAGGGCGCGGCTGTCTTCGAGCATGTAGGCCACGCGCTCGGCCGGGTAATCCGGGTCTAGCGGCACGTAGGCACCGCCGGCCTTGAGCACCGCGAGTAAGGCCACCAGTAAGCTTTCGGAGCGTGGCATGGCTACGCCGACGCGGACTTCCGGGCCGATACCCAGCTCGATCAATTTGTGCGCCAGGCGATTGGCCTGGATGTCGAGTTCGGTGTAACTCAGCTGCTTTGTGCCAAAGGTCACAGCCAATGCATGCGGATTCGCTGCGACTTGCTGGCTGATCAGTTCATGAATGCACAGCGCCTGCGGGAAGCTTTCGTCGGCGTGATTCCAGTCGTTGACAATGCGCTGGTATTCCGCGCTTTCCAGCAGCGGCAAATCACTGATGCGCTGCGTCGGATCACTGACCATGCCTTGCAGCAGAGTGGTCCAGTGCCGGGCCATGCGCGCGATGGTGTCTGCGTCGAACAGATCGTTGGCGTACGTCATTGCAGCGTGCAGCTTGCCGCCCTTTTCGTAAGTGTCGAGGGTCAGGTCGAACTGGGTGGTGCGCCCTTCCCACTCGATCACACCCAGCGCCAGACCGGACGCTGTGCTGACCGTGGCAATGTCCGCAACCTGCGGCTGGTGGTTGTACATCACCTGGAACAGCGGCGTGTGGCTGAGGCTGCGCTCCTGCTTCAGCGCGTCGACCAGACGCTCGAACGGCAAGTCCTGATGGGCCTGGGCACCGAGGGCGGTTTCCTTGATGGCGCATAGCAAGTCGTCGACGCGGGTTTGACCGTCTAGCTGCGTGCGCAATACCTGGGTGTTGACGAAGAAGCCGATCAAACCTTCGATCTCGGCGCGATTGCGGTTGGCAATCGGCACGCCGACGCGGATGTCGGTCTGCCCGGTGTAACGATGCAGCAACGCGTTGAACGCACCGAGCAGCAGCATGAACAGGGTGATGGTGTGTTTCTGCGCGGTGGCCCGCAGTTGTTCGGCCAGTTGCGGGTCGAYGGCGAATTCGTAGCGAGTGCCGCGATAGCTCGGCATTGCCGGGCGCGGGTGGTCGGTGGGCAGTTCCAGCACCGGGTGCTCGTTGCCCAATTGCGCTTGCCAGTAATCGAGTTGACGCGCCTGCTCGCCCGCTTCCAGCCAGCGTCGTTGCCACAGGGCGTAGTCGCCGTACTGAATCGGCAATGGCGCGAGTAGCGGTTGAGCGCCCGCGTCGAACGCGTCGTAGCAGCAGATGAACTCGTCGATCAGCACGTTCATCGACCAGCCGTCGGACACGATGTGGTGCAGGGTCAGCAGCAGCACATGTTCCTGATCGGCGAGTTTGAGCAACGTCACGCGTAGCAAAGGGCCGACTGCAAGATCGAATGGCTGCACGGACTGTTGCTCGGCTGCTTGCGATACGGCGAGTTCGCGCTCAGTGGCCGGGAGCGTGCTGAAATCCACATGATCGATGACCAGCGGCGCACTGGCCGGTACTTGCAGCAAACTGTCATCGACCTGGCGCTGGAACACCGTGCGCAGGGTTTCGTGACGTTCGACGAGGCTGGCGAACGCTTGCTCCAGCGCGGGCAGATTCAACCGTCCGGTCAGGCGCACCGCCCCCGGCAGGTTGTAGGCGCCGCTGTGCGGGTCCAGGTGCCAGAGAAACCACATGCGTTGCTGGGCGTACGACAACGCCTGGCGATCCTCGGCCTCGACGCCAGCCGGGATGGGAAACCGAGCGAAATCAACGCCCTCCTTGTGCAAGGCCGCAAGGAACATCTGGCGCTTTTCCAGGGGCAACCCGATAAACCGGCGAGCGAGTTTCAAGGAGTCTTCAGCATTCATTTCTAAGGATCCGGATCAGTGGCGGGAAGCACAAAGGCACGTCGTCCCTATAAAACGAATGCACACCGGAAAAATTAACGAATGAGAATAAGTATCAGGAAGGAGGCAGAACGCGGAACCTGAGGATGCCAAAAATCCAACTGTAGGAGCGGGCTTGCCCGCGAAGGCGGATTAACATTCAACATCAATGTTGACTGGCATGACCTCATCGCGGGCAAGCCCGCTCCYACAGTTTTTTTGTATCAGGCGCTGCCGGCCATGGCGTGGCGGCGATGGTGAACGTCGAGCTGATCCTTGATCACCCGCAACACCTTGGCCTCGTGCTCATGGATAAAGAAGTGACCACCGCTGAGCATGTCCAAGGAAAAACTGCCACGGGTTTCCTTGCTCCAGCCGATCAATTGCTCGGTGGTGGCGCGATCGGCCTTRCCACCGAGTACATGCACCGGGCAATTGAGCAAGGGGCGCTGCTGCGGTTCGAAGCGCCCGCACAGCAGAAAGTCCGCACGCAGAACCGGCAGCGTCAGGCTCATCAGCTCTTCGTTGGCCAACACCTCTTCGCTGGTGCCGTTGAGGGTACGCAGTTGCTCGATCAGTTCGGCATCGGTTTTCGGCTTGGCGAAACCGCGATCATAATCAGCGCGCATCGTCGGCGCGGCCGTACCTGAAGCGAACAGCGCGACCGACTCCGGGCAGCCTAGCGAGCGCAACGCATGGGCCATTTCACAGGCGAGCAATGCGCCCAGGCTATGGCCGAACAACGCGTACGGCGTCTTGAGCGTGGCGATTTGTTCCTGCGCGAGTTGCAGCGCCAGACGCCGCATGTCGGTGTGCAACGGCTCGCCAAACCGCGCGCCACGGCCGGGCAGTTCCACCGGTAGCAGCGTGAGCCACTGCGGCAGCTTGCGCCGCCAGCGGCTGTAAACCATGGCGCTCGCGCCTGAATAGGGCAGGCACAGCAATGTCAGCTGGGTCACCGAGCTTACCTCGAAAAGTTGTCTGTAGAGAGAACGGATGAGGCAGCATTTGAATTAGTCAGAGATCAAATGTGTGCGGGCTTGCCCGCGAAAGCGGTATGTCAGCACCATCAATGTTGACTGACACACTGCCATCGCGGGCAAGCCCGCTCCCACATTGGTTCTTTATTTCAAGTGGCGGAAGCTTTGGACGGCGGAACCGAGGACGACCGCGCCTGCGGCTATCGCCAGCCAAAACCCGCTACGCGCCCCGAACCCATCCACCAACCACCCCGAACCAGCCGCGCCAATCGCCACGCCGATGCTCAAGCCTGTGACCAGCCAGGTCAGGCCTTCGGTCAGCTTGGCCGGCGGCACGATGCGCTCCACCAGGGCCATGGCGACGATCAAGGTCGGCGCAAAAAAAAGCCCGGCAACAAACACCGCCAACGACAATCCAAGAATATTGCTCGCCAGCAGCAACGGCAGCGTCGTCACCGCCGTCGCCACCCCGCCGTACAAGAACAATCGCGGCAACGGCACTTTCGAGCGCAATGCCCCGAACGCCAGTCCGGCCATGCACGAACCCATCGCATATACCGACAACACAATACTCGCCGCCGCCGGTTGGCCCTGCTGCTGGGCAAACGCCACACTGACCACATCGACTACGCCAACGATGATGCCCATGGCGACCATCAACAGCATCAGCAACTGAATCTCGCCGGAACGAATAATCGAGCCTTGATGGTGCTCTTCATGCGGATGAATGGCCGGCTCGGTGCCACGTTGCAGAACGAACGCCGTGACGCCGATTGCCAGCATCAGCAAGGCCGCCAGCGGCCCGGCCTCGGGGAACGCCATCACGCACAAGCCCACCGACAACGGCGGCCCGACAATAAAGCAGACTTCGTCCAGCACGGACTCCAGCGCATACGCGGTTTGCAATTCAGGCTCACCGCGATAGACCTCGGTCCAGCGCGCCCGCACCATCGCCGACATGCTCGGCATGCAACCGGCGAGCGCTGCGAACACAAACAACGTCCACTGCGGCGCCTGCAAGCGGGTGCAGAGCAACACCAACAACAACGCCCCGCCACCGATCAGTGCGGACACAGGCAAGATCCGGCGCTGCCCAAAACGGTCCACCAGCCGCGAGACCTGTGGCGCGCAAAATGCCGTAGCCAGGGCAAAGGTCGCTGCTACAGCAC
>NZ_JBFUKU010000057.1:0-24931 GCF_056400685.1 Pseudomonas sp. P5_A12
TGTGACGCAGAGCGTCACGGGATGCATTCCCACGCAGAGCGTGGGAACGATCGTTTGCTGGCTACATCCCCTTGCGCCGCTCCGCCCGAGCCATGCGCTGCACTTCCTGCCGCACTTCTTCCAGCACTTCCTGCACATACAAGATGTGTCGACTGGAGATTTCCCGCGCCTGCTCCGCCCGCCCTTCGATAATCGCCAGGTACAATTCCCGGTGCTGCGTAATCAGCATGTCGCGGGTTTCGGTGCGTTGTTTGTACATGCCACCGATGTTGGTCACCACGTTGCGTTTGAGCAGATCGAACAGCCCGCGAATCGTATGCAGCAACACCGCGTTATGACTGGCTTCAGCAATGGCCAGGTGGAAACTCGCGTCCGCCGCGCCCTCTTCGGCCCGACTCACGTCGTCATGGCGCGAATAACAGTCCTGCAATACGTCAAACGCGGCCGTCAGCCGCTCACGGTCCACAGCGGTGGCGCGTAACGCCGCGTAATAGGCGCAGGACGCTTCCAGGGTGTGGCGAAACTCCAGCAGATCGCGCTGCGCTTCGGGGTTATTTTCCAGCAGATGCAACAGTGGATCGCTGAAGGTCGACCCCAACGAGTCGACGACATAATTGCCACCGCCCTGACGGCTGACCAGCAAGCCCTTGGCGGCCAGTTTCTGAATCGCCTCGCGCAACGAAGGGCGTGACACGCCGAACTGCTCGGCCAGTGCACGCTCGGCCGGCAAGCGCTCACCGGATTTCAGCGTGCCTTCGAGGATCATCCCCTCGAGCCGCTCGACAATATCGTCAGACAAACGGCGCTGACGAATCTGATCAAACCCCATAACTCAACTCTCCACGATCCCGACCACTCGCCGGGCTGCCTATTCTGGCCTATTGGCGCGGCGCCAGCACCCGGAAGGGCGACGCCCGATCAAACCGGTCAGCAACATTGCGTACGGCGTATTCGACAAAAGTTTTAAGGCGGCAAATTGACACACCGCACATAAGGCTTTTACCCTAGCCAACAGCGATTGTAAATTGGTATTACCAATTAACCAAAACCGCTGCCCAGTGTCTGACCAACAACAATTAGGGGCCACCCCATATGCAAACCTGGCAACAGCTCTATACCCCGCTCGGCAGTCTCGGCATCTCCGCCCTCGCGGCCGTCATTCCTATCGTATTTTTCTTCCTGGCGTTGGCGGTGTTCCGCCTCAAAGGTCATGTGGCCGGCAGCATCACCCTGGCGTTGTCCATTGCTGTGGCGATTTTTGCCTTCCAGATGCCGGTCGATATGGCGTTCGCCGCTGCCGGGTATGGCTTCGCTTACGGTCTGTGGCCCATCGCCTGGATCATTGTGGCGGCCGTATTCCTCTACAAACTGACGGTCAAGAGTGGCCAGTTTGAAGTGATCCGCAGTTCGGTCTTGTCGATCACCGATGACCAGCGTCTGCAGGTGCTGCTGATCGGATTCTGCTTCGGTGCGTTCCTCGAAGGCGCCGCCGGTTTCGGTGCGCCGGTTGCAATTACCGCCGCACTGCTTGTCGGCCTGGGCTTCAATCCGCTATACGCGGCCGGCCTGTGCCTGATCGCCAACACCGCGCCCGTCGCATTCGGTGCCCTGGGGATTCCAATTATCGTGGCCGGGCAAGTGACTGGCATCGACGCGTTCAAGATCGGCGCCATGACCGGCCGCCAACTGCCTCTGCTGTCGCTGTTCGTGCCGTTCTGGCTGGTGTTCATGATGGATGGCCTGCGCGGCGTTCGGGAAACCTGGCCTGCTGCACTGGTGGCCGGTTTGAGCTTTGCCGTCACCCAGTATTTCACTTCGAACTTCATCGGCCCGGAACTGCCGGACATCACCTCGGCCCTGGCCAGCCTGATTTCCCTGACCTTGTTCCTGAAAGTCTGGCAACCGAAACGCGCCGCCGGCCAACACATCGTCGGCGCCGTCTCGGCGTCCGTGGTGACCGCCAGCGCCGGTGGTTTCGGCCAGAAGCGCACCACTGTCGCTTCGCCTTATAGCCTTCTGGAAATCATCAAAGCCTGGTCGCCGTTCCTGATCCTCACCGTGCTGGTCACCATCTGGACCCTGAAACCGTTCAAGGCGATGTTCGCGGCCGGCGGCTCGCTGTACAGCTGGGTGTTCAACTTCGCCATCCCGCACCTCGATCAAATGGTGATCAAGGTTGCACCCATCGTGGCTGCTCCAACCGCTATTCCGGCGGTGTTCAAGCTCGATCCGATCTCCGCAACCGGCACCGCTATTTTCTTCTCCGCGCTGATCTCGATGCTGGTGTTGAAGATTAATATCAAAACTGGTCTGACCACTTTGAAAGAGACCTTCTATGAGCTGCGCTGGCCGATTCTGTCGATCGGCATGGTGCTGGCGTTTGCCTTCGTTACCAACTACTCGGGCATGTCGTCGACCATGGCCTTGGTTTTGGCTGGCACTGGCGCGGCGTTCCCGTTCTTCTCGCCGTTCCTCGGCTGGCTGGGTGTGTTCCTGACCGGTTCTGACACCTCGTCCAACGCGCTGTTCAGCTCGTTGCAAGCGACCACCGCGCACCAGATCGGCGTCAACGATGTGTTGCTGGTGGCGGCGAACACCAGCGGCGGCGTGACCGGCAAGATGATCTCGCCACAATCGATCGCCGTGGCCTGCGCCGCGACCGGCCTGGTGGGCAAAGAATCGGATCTGTTCCGCTTCACCCTCAAGCACAGCCTATTCTTTGCAACGATAGTCGGTTTGATCACCCTGGCTCAGGCCTACTGGTTTACCGGCATGCTGGTGCACTAAGTACTACAGGTTAAAAAGCAAAAACCGACGCCGGACCACGATTCCGGCGTCAGCAATTCACAACCCGGTCTGCAAGGCTACTGAAAGTTGCCCACACTATTTTCAGCAGCCGCAGCGGACGRATAACCGGGACCACCCGGAGACGCCTGATGAGCGAGCTTTTTTACAACGCTGTGCCGAACGCGACCCGCGTCGCCCCGCCACTGCCCGAGCCTCGGCAATACCCCAGCGAAAAACCGTCACGGGTCTACCTGTTCGGGACCTGCGTGGTGGATTTGTTCTACCCGGAAGCCGGGATGGACGCGATCCACTTGCTGGAACGCGAAGGCATTCGTGTCGAGTATCCGCAAGGGCAAAGCTGCTGCGGACAACCGGCCTACACCTCGGGTTACACCGAGCAGGCAAGGACCGTGGCGCGTTCGCAACTGGCGCTGTTTGCCGGGGATTATCCGGTGGTGGTGCCGTCCGGTTCGTGTGCCGGGATGTTGCGCGAACACTATGCCGACTTGTTCAAGGACGAGCCGCAGACGTTGATACAGGTTCAAGCCCTGGCGGCCCGTACCTATGAACTGGCCGAGTTCCTGTTGTTTGTCTGCAAAGTGCAACTCAAGGACAGCGGCGCACCGGTCAAAGTGGCGTTGCACACCTCGTGCTCGGCACGCCGCGAGATGAACACCCACCTGCACGGTCGCGAGTTATTGGCGCAATTGAGCAATGTGGAGCGGGTCAATCACGATCATGAAAGTGAATGTTGTGGCTTCGGTGGGACATTCAGCGTCCGAATGCCGGACATTTCCGGCGCGATGGTGGTGGACAAGACCCGGTCGTTGAAGGAATCCGGCGCGCACAAGGTACTCAGTGCCGATTGCGGTTGCCTGATGAACATCAACGGCTCGCTGGAGAAACAGAAGGAAGCGTTGCGCGGCCAACACCTGGCCAGTTTCCTCTGGCAGCGAACCGGAGGTGCCCGATGAGCACGTCCACGCTTATTCCGACGGTCAGCGTCGAAGAAGATTTTCGCGCCCGGGCTCACAAGGCTTTGGGCGACAAGCAGCTGCGAAACAACTTTCGCACGGCGATGGATTCACTGATGGCCAAGCGGGCAGCGTCCTTCAGCGATGCCCACGAGCGAGAACATTTGCGAGCGCTGGGCAATGCTGTCCGCGCCCGTGCATTATCCAAGTTGCCCGACCT
This sequence comes from Pseudomonas sp. P5_A12, assembly GCF_056400685.1. NCBI lineage: Bacteria > Pseudomonadati > Pseudomonadota > Gammaproteobacteria > Pseudomonadales > Pseudomonadaceae > Pseudomonas > Pseudomonas sp. P5_A12. Next base: position 3,982 of record NZ_JBFUKU010000057.1, read on the forward strand.
GCTCGAGCAGCTTGAACAGAACCTGACCCGCAACGGTGTGACAGTGCACTGGGCGGAAACGGTGGACGAAGCCAATGGCATCGTCCTCTCGATCATCCGCGCTCACGAGGGGCGGCAAGTGATCAAGGGCAAATCGATGGTCAGCGAAGAGATGGAGATGAACCATGTCCTCGAGGCTCAAGGCATTGAATGCCTGGAGTCGGACATGGGGGAGTACATCGTCCAGCTCGACCACGAGAAGCCTTCACACATTATTATGCCGGCGATCCACAAGAATGCCGGTCAGGTCGCGTCCTTGTTCCATGACAAACTTGGCGTGGAATACACCAAGGACGTTGACCAACTCATTCAGATCGGTCGCAGAGTCCTGCGGCAGAAATTCTTCGAAGCGGACATCGGCGTCTCCGGCGTCAACTTCGCCGTGGCCGAAACCGGCACCCTGTTGCTGGTGGAAAACGAAGGCAACGGGCGCATGACCACCGCCGTACCACCGGTGCACATCGCCGTTACCGGCATCGAAAAAGTCGTGGAAAACCTGCGCGACGTGGTGCCGCTGTTGTCGCTGCTGACTCGCTCGGCGCTGGGTATTCCGATCACCACCTACGTCAACATGATCTCCGGACCGCGCAAGGAGCATGAACTCGACGGCCCACAGGAAGTGCACCTGGTCTTGCTCGACAACGGTCGTAGCCAGGCGTTTGCCGACAGTGAACTGCGCCAGACCCTGAACTGCATCCGCTGCGGCGCCTGTATGAATCATTGCCCGGTCTACACCCGAATCGGCGGTCACGCCTATGGGGAGGTTTACCCTGGGCCTATCGGAAAAATCATCACTCCGCACATGGTCGGCCTGGCGAAAGTCCCGGACCATCCCAGCGCTTCATCGCTTTGCGGTGCGTGCGGCGAAGTCTGCCCGGTAAAAATCCCTATCCCTGCACTGCTGCGTCGCCTGCGGGAAGAGAACGTCAAAGCGCCGGACAGCCCGCATCAAGTCATGCGCGGCCAGGGCAGCAAGTATTCGCGCAAGGAGCGGTTCCTCTGGAACGCCTGGGCCAAGCTCAACAGCTCGCCGACGCTGTATCGGCTGTTCGGTTTCTTGGCTACACGTTTGCGCGCGCTCACGCCGAATAATGTCGGACCTTGGACACAAAACCACAGCGCACCAAAACCCGCTGCCCGCTCACTGCACGATATGGCCCGCGAGCATTTGGCCAAACAGGGAGACCGCTGATGAGCGCCAAGCAAAATATCCTCGCCAAGTTACGCAAAAGTCTGACCGGCACCACGCCGGTGCCTGACGAGTTCGACGTCCAACTGGTGACAGCGCCCTACACCTACACCGCTGAACAACGCATCCCGCAGCTGCGCAAACTAATGGAAGCGGTGCACACCGAAATCCATTTGACGTCCGGTGAAGGCTGGCCTTCGCTGCTGGCTGAGTTATTGCGGGATCGCCAGTTGCCAAGCTTGCTGATCGCGCCTTCTACGCCTCACGGTCAACGCATCTCACAGCATTGGGCGAAGAATCCAGGGCTGCCAACGCTCAAAGCCTACGACCGCCCCATTGAAGAATGGAAAGCCGAGTTGTTCAACGACACCCCGGCCAGCCTCACCGGCACTCTCGGCGCCATCGCCGCGACAGGCAGCCTGATTCTTTGGCCGACGCGGGAAGAACCGCGCTTGATGAGCCTGGTCCCGCCGGTGCATTTCGCCCTGCTCAAGGCCAGTGAAATCCGCGACAACTTCTATCAGGTGCAGCAGGAATTCAACTGGGCCCAAGGCATGCCGACCAATGCGTTGCTGGTGTCCGGCCCGTCGAAAACCGCTGATATTGAACAGATCCTCGCCTACGGCGCTCATGGTCCGAAAGACTTGGTGGTTTTGATCCTGGAGGACCAATGAGTCTACCGGCGGCTTTCCTGAGAGATGCACAACAACTGATCCCCCAAGAGCGACGTTTCAACGACCCACTGTCGACATTGGCCTTCGGCACTGATGCCAGTTTCTACCGACTGATTCCGAAACTGGTGATTCGCGTCGAGTCGGAAGACGAAGTGGTTGCGCTGCTCAAACTGGCGCAACGGGATCAGGTTCCGGTGACCTTCCGCGCCGCCGGCACCAGCCTGTCTGGCCAGGCCATCAGCGATTCGGTGCTGATCGTGTTGGGGGATAACTGGAACGGTCGCGAGATCCGTGGCCAAGGTACGCAAATCCGTCTGCAACCGGGCGTGATCGGTGCGCAGGCCAACGCGTGGCTGGCACCGTTCGGACGCAAGATCGGCCCGGACCCGGCGTCGATCAACGCCTGCAAAATTGGCGGCATCGTCGCCAACAACGCCAGCGGCATGTGCTGTGGCACGGCGCAGAACACTTATCACACGCTGGCCGGCATTCGGCTGGTACTGGCCGACGGCAGCCGCCTCGATACAGAAGACGCGGCCAGTGTCGCGGCATTTCGACAAAGCCACGCCTCACTGCTGGAACGTCTGGCCACCTTGGGCCGTGAGACTCGCGCCAACGCCGAACTGGCTGCAAGAATCCGCCACAAATACCGTCTGAAAAATACCACTGGCCTATCACTTAATGCCTTGGTGGACTTCGACGAGCCTGTGGATATCTTGAGCCACTTGCTGGTGGGCTCCGAAGGCACCCTCGGCTTTATCAGTGCGGTGACCTACGACACGGTGATCGACCATCCGAACAAGGCCTCCGCACTTATCGTGTTCCCCGACGTGGAAACCTGCTGTAACGCGGTGACCGTGCTGAAAAGCCAACCGGTGTCAGCCGTAGAACTGCTGGACCGGCGCAGCTTGCGCTCGGTGCAGAGCAAACCCGGCATGCCCGCTTTCGTACAGCACCTATCGAACAATGCCTGCGCACTGCTGATCGAATCCCGCGCCGCATCGTCCACCTTGTTGCAGGAACAACTGGCGCAGATCATGGCGTCGTTGACTTCGTTCCCGGTGGAGAAACAGGTCGACTTCACCGAAGACCCGGTGGAAAACGCCCGCCTGTGGGCAATCCGTAAAGACACCTTCCCCGCCGTCGGCGCCGTGCGTAAAACCGGCACCACAGTGATCATCGAAGACGTGACCTTCCCGGTGGAACAACTGGCCCTCGGCGTAAACCGCCTGATCGAATTGTTCGACAAACATCACTACGACGAAGCGATCCTTTTCGGACACGCGCTGGAAGGCAATCTGCACTTCGTCTTCACCCAAGGCTTCAACAATCCGGAAGAAGTCGCACGCTATCAGGCGTTCATGGACGACGTGGCGCAGTTGGTGGCGGTGGAGTTCGGCGGTTCGCTGAAGGCTGAACACGGCACCGGACGCAACATGGCGCCCTTCGTCGAGCTGGAATGGGGCAGCGATGCCTACCAGTTGATGTGGCAGCTAAAACGCCTGCTCGACCCCAACGGCATTCTCAACCCGGACGTGGTGCTCAGCGAAGACCCGCAAATTCACCTCAAGCACCTGAAGCCGCTGCCGGCCGCCGACGAGATTGTGGATAAGTGCATCGAGTGTGGTTTCTGCGAGCCGGTGTGCCCGTCGAAAGGGCTGACCCTGAGCCCGCGTCAGCGCATCGTGATCTGGCGGGATATTCAAGCGAAAAAGCGCGCAGGCGTCGACACCACCGAACTCGAAGCGGCTTACGAATACCAAGGCATCGACACCTGCGCGGCCACTGGCCTTTGTGCGCAACGCTGCCCTGTAGGCATCAATACCGGCGAGTTGGTGAAAAAGCTCCGCAGCCGTAATGCCAAGCATGTGAAAACGGCTAACTGGCTCGAAGGAAATTTCGCCACCGCACTGCAAGGCGCCCGATTTACCCTGCACGTCGCCAATGGTGCGCGGATGCTGCTGGGAGCGCCACGCTTGGCGAAACTTTCGGCGACGCTGACGAAGCTGTCCAAAGGTCAGGTCCCGCAATGGACCAACGCCATGCCGCAGCCAGAAAAAGCTATTCGCTTCAGTCCGACCGTGTCAGACGAGCGCCCGCGGGTGGTGTACCTCGCGGCGTGTGTATCGCGAGTCATGGGCCCGGCGGCCGGTGATATAGAACAAATGTCGCTGTACGACAAAACCCGCAAGCTGCTGGAAAAAGCAGGTTACCAAGTGGTCTTCCCGGACAATCAGGACAACCTTTGCTGCGGCCAGCCATTTGCCTCCAAAGGTTACGCCGAACAGGCTGAACACAAACGCCAGGAACTGATCGGCGCCTTGCTGCACGCCAGCCGCGGTGGTCTCGACCCGATTTACTGCGACACCAGTCCTTGCACCTTACGACTGGTTGAGGATTTGGGCGAGGTTCGACTGGACTTGTACGACCCGGTGCGTTTCATCCGCACGCATTTGATGGATCGTCTGGATTTCACTCCGCAAGAAGCGCCGATTGCAGTGCACGTCACCTGCAGCACCCAGCATCTGGGCGAGAGCCAGGCGTTGATCGAACTGGCGCGCAAGTGCAGCAAAACCGTGGTTATTCCAGAAGGCATTCACTGCTGCGGGTTTGCCGGTGACAAGGGATTCACCACGCCGGAATTGAACGCTCACGCGTTACGAACGCTCAAGGACGCAGTGCAACAATGCAGCGAGGGCATTTCTACCAGCCGCACCTGTGAGATCGGTCTGACGCAACATGGCGGCATCGACTACCACGGACTAGTCTATCTGGTGGATCGCGTTACCAAGGCTAGGGTGCTGTAATTGCAGAGCCTCAAGGAAGGTGTATTGATGTGCCTATCTTGATGTTCTTGCCGGAATCGACAGCTCTACAGCAGAAAAACAGAACCCTGAAGTGCCGCCGCAGTCCACTGATCAAGTCCCGCTAATGTGGGACCTTCCCAATATTCGGTAGCCGATTTGATGGCCGGCAATGCCTGGCCCTTCTGCTCAAGGAGATACACATGAATCGTTCTGTTCTGTTAGGTCTGTTCATTACTGCTTCAATGATGGCTTCCGCTTCGTTCGCCGCAGAAGACCTCTGCGCAGTCAACCTGCAAACCATCCAAAACGGCAAGGCACAGATTCCTCCGGAAATGGCAGATCAGGTAAAGGCTTCCGTCGAGCAAGCTAAAGCCGATCAGGCAAAAGGCACAAAGGAAGGTACTAAAGCTTGCATAGACGAGACCAACGACATCATCAAGGCTGTCACTGACGCGCACAAAGGCGGGAAGTAACTCATCTCGGGGCCAACCTTCGGGTTGGCCTTCTACGCTTGGTTGGCGTACACTGCGCAGGCTTGTTGCTCACTTTGATTCACAGAGCAGCAGGCTCGGGGCCGTTTAGGATTCGACGCCGGTTGCGAAACTTTAGGTGCATGCCGAGTTGGTAACAGAACTCGTAAATCCACTGTTGCAACTTCTTATAGTTGCCAATGACGAAACCTACGGGGAATACGCTCTCGCTGCGTAAGCAGCCTTAGCCCTTCCCTCCTGGTACCTTCGGGTCCAGCAATCATCAGGGGATGTCTGTAAACCCAAAGTGATTGTCATATAGAACAGAATCGCCGTGCAGTACGTTGTGGACGAAGCGGCTAAAACTTACACAACTCGCCCAAAGCACCCTGCCCGTCGGGTCGCTGAGGGTTAACTTAATAGACACGGCTACGCATGTAGTACCGACAGCGGAGTACTGGCGGACGGGGGTTCAAATCCCCCCGGCTCCACCAAATAAAACACCTTCGAAGCCCGCCCAGTGCGGGCTTTGTTGCATCTGGGATTTCATATGTTGCTTAAGGTTGTTTTGGATTCATCCCGATTCATACCGGTCTAAGCGACATATCAGCCCCATCTCTCTGGCGTTCTGCCACAAACGGCCATCACCCTTTAGTCTGTTGTCCTTCATCACCTTTAGCCTGACTGCCCACCCGCTTCCGGGCAACCTCTTGGACATCTGTTGCTCCACAAACAGCGCAAATACAAGCTGTTCGTACATCGACCAGCCCATGAACCTGCGGCTGCGCGAGCAGCCCAGTAAACACGTGCTCCACTGCGACGGCATGGCCTGTGCAATGACCTGCATTCAGCCGTGTGCCTGCAGGCATGCGCCTTTCGTTTCCCGTAACAGGAGAGTTTGCATGACTGCCCAGGCTCAACACCTGCCGTCGCTGACCGCCAGCATCGACTACGCCATCCTGGCCACACGCTTTCGGCCCATTTTCGCCCGCATTGCCGAAGGCACCGTGGCCCGTGAGCTCGAGCGCACCCAGCCCTATGAACAGATCCAATGGCTGAAGGATGCCGGCTTCGGCGCCGTGCGTGTTCCCGTTGAACATGGCGGAAGCGGTGCTTCGCTGCCCCAGCTGTTCCAGCTGCTGATCGAGCTGGCCGAGGCCGATTCGAATATTGCCCAGGCACTGCGCGGCCACTTCGCCTTTGTCGAGGATCGACTCAATGCCCAGGTCAGCGGCCCGCAGACGGTTTGGTTTAAACGCTTTGTCGAGGGCGATCTGGTCGGCTGTGCATGGACAGAAATCGGCGCGGTAAAGATCGGCGACGTCATCACCCGCGTGTCCCGGCAGGGCGAGCAATGGGTGGTCAACGGCACCAAGTATTACAGCACCGGCAGCCTGTATTCGGACTGGATCGACCTGTTCGCCCGTCGTGTCGACACCGGCGCCGACGTCATCGCCGCGATCCGCACCCAGCAGCCTGGTGTGCACCAGAGTGACGACTGGGATGGCTTTGGCCAACGCACCACCGGCAGCGGTACCTCGATATTCGAGAATGCGCTGGTCGAGGAAGAAAATATCATCGACTTCGCCACCCGCTTCAAATACCAGACGGCCTTCTATCAGTTGGTTCTGCTTGCCGTACTGGTCGGTTCCGGCCGAGCTGCGCTGCGCGACTTCTCTGCAGAAGTGGGCAAGCGCACGCGGGTGTTCAGCCATGGCAATGCACCGTCCTCCAGCCAGGATCCACAGATCCTGCAGGTGATCGGCAAAGCCTCCGGTCAGGTCTACGCCAGCGAGGCCGCCACCCTGCGTGCGGCCCAAGCAGCGCAAGCGGCCTACCTGGCCCACTTCATCGACGATGCCGAAACCGAGCGCCAGGCCAATATCGCGGCGGAACTGGCATCGGCCCAGGCCCAAGTGGCGGCAGTTGACCTGGTACTGCGCGCCACCAGCGACCTGTTCAATACCCTCGGCGCGTCGGCCACCAGCACCGCCAAGCAGCTCGACCGTCACTGGCGCAACGCACGCACCGCCTCGTCCCACAACCCGGTGATCTATAAGGAGCGCATCATCGGCGACTGGCACGTCAACGGTACCGAACCACCCTACGTGTGGCAGATAGGCGGTGGCGCCAAGCAAGGCTGAAACGCAAGCGCCCCGTGTTTAACGGGGCGCCTTGATGCCGCATGGGCCGGGGCAATCAGTCCAGCAATGCGCCATTGAGATAGTGATCGCCCAGCCTGCGCCGCAGATGCGCCAGAGGCAGTGTCTGGCGTTCCACGGTTGGCCTGGCCAGCGATCGCCCGCTCAACTCCGCGTGCAGTTCGCTGGCCCGTTGTGCCGCCTCGGCGGCGGCCAGATGCGCTTCGATAATCGCCGCCGGCGAGCGCTCGACCCAGGCCAGCAAGGCCTCGGCAGCCGCGATCCGCACTTCCAGGTCACCGACACCGGCAATGGCCAGCGTATCGTCTTTCAGTGGGCCTGCTTGCAGATACTCGACCAATGACTGCTGGGCGTTACGGGCGAACTGCAAGTCGGCCTGGGTAGTTGGATAAGCCATGGGATGCTCCTTAGTTCCAGGAATGACGCGGTGGTTTGACACCATTGAGGCGCTGGTTGCCGATCAGATGGAATTTCCAGCGCACCGGGTCGTGCAGGGTATGGGTGCGGGCATTGCGCCAGAAGCGATCCAGCCCCTGACTGGCGGACACGCTACGGGTGCCGCCCAGTTCCAGTAACCGAGTCGACGCCAGCAAAGCGATTTCGGTGGAAAGCACCTTGGCCTGAGCGACGAGCACCGAGGCTTGGGCGACGCTGTCTTCGCTCGGCTTGGCAAGGGCCTGATCCACCGCCTGCGCCGAGCGCTGGAGAATGGCTTCGGCGGCGCGCAGGCGCCAGGCCAGGTCGCCGATCGCGGCTTGGCTCAAGGGGTCCTGCCAACCCTGGTCCAGGCCGCTATCGGCCCATGGCCGCGCCAGGCGTGCGACGCGCAGGGTTTGGGCAAAGGCACCGCGGGCAATGCCGGTGTCCACTGCCGCCTGGATAATCTGCGACACCGGCCCGTCGGCGGTGGGTTGGTCGTAGGCTTTCCAGGCGGGAATCACCGCGCTGCCCGGTACCCGCACAGCATCAAGCAGCACCTTGCCGCTGGCGGTGATGCGCTGGCCGAAACCATCCCAGTTGTCGATAACACGCAAGCCTGCCGTATCGCGCGGCACAAAAGCCACAAATGGCCGGTTGAGTTCGTCCACCCCGGCGACCGGCACAATATGGGCGAACAGGGCTCCGGTGCAGTAGGCCTTTTCACCATCGATGACGGCACTGTCACCGTCGAAACGGATCCGCGTTTCGAAGGCGGTGACTGTCTTGCTCTTGGCCTCGGAAAACGCATTGCCGAAGCGATACCCCGCAAGCACCTTAGCGAGGTACTCGTGCTTCTGCTCCTCACTGCCCGTGAGAATCAGGTTATTGAGCACACCAAAGTGGTTCTGCGGCAGTTGCCCCAGCGAAGAGTCGGCCGCGGAAATGATTGCCACGACTTCGGTCAGCGTGGTGTAGGAAACACCGGCGCCGCCATGGCTTTTCGGCACGGTAATGGCCCATAGGCCACTGTCGGAAAACCGTTCCAGCTCGGCCCAGGGCAGGCGTCGTTCACTGTCTCGCTCGACCGCCTCACGGGCGAAATCCTCGGCAAGCCGCTGCGCCACTTCGATGGCCTCGGCGTCACTGCCGATGATATGGGCTGGGCGCCGTGGCGCCGATGTGGCCTGCTCGGGCAGGCGGGACTGGGATATAGCACTCATGCTTGGACTCCATGCAGGTCAGGTGGGTGGAAGCTGGAGCACAGTCCGTACCAACCTTGAACAACTCGATTAATCAATCAGTTAGCCTGGTACGGGGTGCAGGCTCGAAGCCTGCCCGCAAGCAAACTGTTGAATAGCTGCTGCCCGGCGGGCAGCGTTACCGCTGGATCAGAGGCTGATATCCAGCGGCTAGCCGGCCTTGCCGCCGAGGTATGGCGCAAGGCAATTTGCAGGGGCTTTTCCGTCGCCCAGCGGCGCAATGCCGTCAGGGCAAAGTCCGGCACTTCATCAACAGGCCGGGGGTTGAGTTCATGCACGCTCATAAGAGGGCTCCTGCTGTGGCTCGGTGACTGCCTGGAGCTTGGCGAGGTCTCGATAGCCGGCTGCAGGGTGGTTGGCTGGCAGGTGCGGGCCAGCCCCGAAGAGTTTGTCGCGCAGGGTTCCGGCGGCATACTCGGTCTTGTACACGCCGCGCTTTTGCAGCTCGGGCACCAGCAACTCGACCACATCGCGGAACGTCTCGTGGGCCAGGGCATAGGCGAAATTGAAACCGTCCACATCGGTCTCCTCGACCCAGGCCTGCAATTCGTCCGCCACGGTTTGCGGGCTGCCTACGATCAGCGGACCAAAGCCACCGATGCCCACCCAGCTGGCAAGCTCGCGCACCGTCCATTGTTTGTCCGGATCGGCCGTGGAAAAGGCTTCCACCGCCGACTGGATTGCATTGGTATGAATGTGCTTGAGCACCTGATCAGGCTGGTATTGGCCGAAATCGATCCCCGTCCAGCCGGATAGCAGCGCCAAAGCCCCTTCATAGCTGGTGTAGGACTTGAGCTCCTGCCATTTGGCTTGGGCCTTGGCGTCGGTCTCATCGACGATCACGGTCTGCAGGTTGAAGATCAGGATCTTGCGCGGATCACGTCCGGCCTCTGCGGCGCGGCGCCGGATATCGGCCACAGCTTTCTTCAGAATCACCTTGGACGGCGCGGCGACGAATACGCACTCGGCATGTCCCGCCGCGAAGTCCTTGCCACGGCTGGACGCGCCCGCCTGGTAAAGCACTGGCGTGCGTTGGGGCGAAGGCTCGCAAAGGTGGATACCGGGCACCTGGAAATGTTTACCGTGGTGACGAATCTCATGGATCTTGCTCGGGTCGCTGAACACACGGCGCTCGCGATCACGCAACACCGCCCCCTCTTCCCAACTGCCTTCAAACAGCTTGTAAAGCACTTCCAGGTATTCGTCAGCGTAGTCATAGCGAGCATCGTGGTCGCTCAGCGCTTTCTGGCCAAGGTTACGTGCGCCACTGTCCAGGTAGGACGTGACGATATTCCAGCCGATCCGCCCCTTGGTCAGGTGATCCAGTGTCGACAGGCGCCGGGCAAAGGGATACGGATGCTCGAAAGTGAGCGACGCGGTAAGGCCAAAACCCAGGTGCTCGGTGACCGCCGCCATCGGCGTGATCAGCGCCAGCGGATCGTTCACCGGAACCTGGGTAGCCTGGCGGATTGCTGCGTCGCCATTACCATTGAGCACGTCATAGATGCCAATCACATCGGCGATGAATAAACCGTCGAACTTGCCACGTTCCAGCAGCTTGGCCAGATCTGTCCAGTACTCCAGATCCTTGTATTGCCATGAACGATCCTTCGGGTGCGCCCACAGACCCGGTGACTGGTGACCGACACAGTTCATCTCGAAGGCGTTCAAACGGATTTCACGTGGCATGGGGCTGCTCCTGTTCAACTAAATGCCATGGCACCTTTCGATGCGTTTCAAGTTAGCTAAACAGGATTCGTGCCAAGTACAAAAATCAATGAATTCAATTGGTTATGTATTCATGAAAGAAGAGGAATAATGCCTGCCCGACAACAGCCTGTTGAACAGCTGCTGCTGCAGGAACAGCCAGCAACACACGGCCCGATTGAGACACCAACGAAGCCCGTCCCGTGCAGGCTTTGTTGCATCCGGGGTTTCACATGTAGCTGAAACAGGCCACAGCGACTTTTCAGCAACATCCTTCCTCCGGCGCTCTGCCGACCCATTCCCTCCCTGCTACGCTGATTAACGACACGGAGGAAATCCCATGCCGAACTCAGACCTACTCCCTTCCCTGCTCTTCAAGCTCAATGAAAACCAGCTCGCCCTTGAGGCTGCCATCATGGAGCTGTCTAACTGGGTCGAGCAGCGCGGATCGGCCGACGTTGCCGACAACGTGCGCGGCTCCCTGGACACTATCGACAAGAATGAAGAGTTCATCAAAATGACGCTTGCGGTAATGATGGCGCCGGAGTGACTGCCCGGTGTCAAATCCCACTTCCGGCGTCCTGCCGACCGAGCACCCCACCTGTACAAAGGCTGAGCAGCCAGATGCAAGTCATGGCACATCCTTGAAGAAAACGTGCTGGCCCAGCGTCAAGATCGCCTCGCGGCAGATTGTGCGTTAACGCACTCAAGAACCGAGCAGCCATAGGAAATCGCGGGCTTGCAGGCCTGTCGATTTTGCAGTTCCAAACCGATATAAAGCCCAAATGGAGATTTATGCGGTACGCCAATAACAACCCCAAGAGGGAAAAATGATCCCCCGGCTGAACCATCTGATACCGCTATTCAGCGATATCGGTGACGATCTCCACAACTGGATTCGACGGTTCAACACAATCAGACCTACGCTGTAGTACTTCTCCCAAGGATGGCGTCATGAAATTCAAAATACTGCTTGTCGCGTTAACCCTCGCCCAGACAACCGGTTGTGCGTACTACAACGACCGCACCACCGACACCAGCAAGAACGGGCGGATTGCCTGCGATGCTGAACCTGCCAATCAGCCGGGCTGTTATACGAAGCAGTCGAAGGATTGGAGTTGGGGTGGGTTGAAGTTTGGGGTTGGGGCTTCGAACTAGTGTCAGCAAGGGACAGGTCCTACAGCTCTCGTGAGTTTGGGGATTGTTTCCGACAGGTTTTGACGGTTGTTGTGTGGGAAGCAGAGTCCGTAGGCTTCAGGGACCGCCGGAATACTGGCAGGAAACAACGCTGACGGGCCGATTCCAGCTAACGAGGCCGATTCGGATCAAACAGTGCAGTGGAATCTGAAAGCAGATATGGAAATTTAAATGACACTACTCAGCGATGCGTTGATCGCGCAGCTCCTCACTATGGATAAAGTGGTAAAAAATCCTGGAGCGAAACCAACCATGTTCAAAAAATCGCTGAGATTCAACTTCGCTGTGCAGTCGTCTGATGGCACTCATGCATTTGAGCTCTATACACGACAGAACCAGATAGACCCGGATGCCTTTTCCTGTGGCCTGACGTTCTATCCAGGGCCTGGTGACAAGGGAATCACGCTCACAAGGTATAACGGCGGTTATCACGTGCATCGCAACCCATTGGAGGGCGATGAAGAAATCCGAAACCTTTGTCATATCCACTTAGCGACAGAGCGTTACATGGTGCAGGGTAAAATCGACAAGTTCGCCGAGACGACCACCCGCTACAATGACCTCCGCGGTGCTTTGACTTGCTTGCTCGCTGACTGCAACATCGCTGGGCTGGAGCTAGACTCCAAAATAGATGATCACTCACTGCAGATACCTCTCTTCGAATGAACGACTTGGCAGCATTACGAAAATCGCTATGCACGGCGTTCTGCGAGGACGTGGTTATCAGTGAGCGGGGTGACCTGCTGACCGTATCAATCCCGTTGACTGCGCGGGATGGAGATTGCTTCACCGCCTATTTGAGCCGAAAAAATGGTGGTTGGCGGGTTTCCGATGCGGCCAACACGATGATGCGGCTTAGCTATGAAAATGACCTGACCAAACTGCTGACAGGACCGAGGGCAAAGCTTTACGAGTCGATTTTGGCCGAAAGCGGCTTATTTGAGGACGATGGCGAGATCTATATCGACGTTCCTGCTGACAAACTCTCTCGGGGTATTTTTGCGTTAGGCCAAGGTCTGTGCAGAGTCGAGGACATCGCCCTCTGGACCAAAAGTCGAGTAGGGTCGACTTTCGCTCACGATTTGCGTGAGCTGTTGAATTCGTTCGTTCCCAAGGAAATCATTGAGGAAGGCTACGTCCCCGAAATCTACGGCGGAGATGATTACGCCGTTGATTTTCGGATAAAAACCGAGGGCAAGCCGGTATTTCTTTTCGGCGTAAACGGGAGGGATAAAGCTCGGCTTACGACAATTACGTTGCTTCACCTCAAACAGGTTGGAGTCAAATTCGACTCTATTATTGTCTGCAATGACTTTTATGATCTCCCTAAAAAAGATGCCTCGCGACTGATGTCGGCAGCCAACGATGTTGTACCTTCGATTTTAGACACGGCATCGATCATCGAAAAAGTCAGGCATCGCATGGTGTAGCTACATCAAACTTTCATTTCAGGATTAAACGAGCTCGCGCCTTCAGATTTGGTCCCGACAAAACCCGCCAAGTGCGGGTTTTGTCATTTCCTGGGTTTGGTATTGATACGGCTTTTAAACAAAACAATTCYGCCCTTCCTACAGACACTGTGGTTTTTGTAGAGATTTCCGACAGGTTCTGGCGGTTGTCGGGTGGGAAGTGGAGTGGATAGGCTTTGTCGGTCGCGGCATATCAGCGACCGGGTCTGGAAAACCCGAAGATAATTCGACTTGTCCCCATGGCATACTGTGGCGCTTTTTCGACCTCAGTTTTGAGTTATGGCGGCTGTACGTGGGAGACCTTCGGGTCTGCCGGGTTTTGTCCTTTTGTCTCGGTTTTTCCAGTCCGCGTACAGCTGCCACCCTTTCGCCTGGAAAACGAAAAATGGCAGCACCACTTCCATAGCTCAAAAGGTCTTTGCCATGATTAAAGAAACCCCAAATCCGCCTGCCGCGGATGACGTCTCCTCCTACGAATCCCCCGACTCCAAAAAGCTCAATGACGCCGCCGACCGCGCGCTCAATCACTACCTCAATCCCTCCGCCCTCAAATCACCCGTGACCCGCAAGCCAAGCACGATGTTTTTCGTCTCGCCGGATATCAACGACGAAGACCTGTTGGCGCATGCCTGTGAGTCGTTGGCTTCGGCGAGTGTGATGACGAGTAATTTTGCGGGGTATCTGGAAGGGCCGCATCGGCACACGGCGATGGCGATTCAGCAGATTGTGATGTTGGCGGAACTGGCGGTGAATCGGATGCTGGATAGCGTTGAAGCGCCGAGATCGTCGCCACACCGCTGATCCACCTGTGGGAGCGAGCCTGCTCGCGATGGCGATGTGTCAGTCGACATCCATATTGAATGTACGATAGCTATCGCGAGCAGGCTCACTCCTACAAAGGCAATTCCAGTGTTAGCCGGGATTTAAACCACCTTCAACTCCACCTCTACATGCCCACGCGTCATCCGCGAATACGGGCAGATCTGATGCGCAGCCTCAGCCAGTTCACGCTTCACCCCCGCTTCCAGGCCGGGAATGTTGACGTTCAACCTGACCGCCAACTGAAATTCCCCGCCACTGGTTTTACCCAGATCCACCTCGGCATCCACCGATGTGTCTTCCGGCAATTTGATTTTCAGCTTGCCGGCCGCCACCTGGATCGCTCCGATAAAACAGGCCGAATAGCCGAGGGCAAACAGTTGCTCCGGATTGGTGCCGGGCTTGCCCGAGCCGGGGGAACTGAAGGTGACGTCGAGTTCGCCATCGCTGGACTTGCCGGTGCCGGTGCGGCCGCCGACGGTGTGGGTTTTTGCGGTGTACAAAACGGTTTCCAATGCAGTACTCATGACCATGACTCCTGATGGGAAGCGACAGAGTAGGCAAGCCTAGCAGCGCAGCCTCTGCTCACCGGTGACGTTGGTCGGTTTTGTGTCTTCGCAGACCCGCCGGGTTTTATCTATCCTTTCGCTCCAGGTCCTTTCAGGAAAAAAACATGAAACGCTGGATCAACGCCGTTCTGTTGGCCGTGGTTTCCACGTTTGCACACGCCGCCACCGAGCTCGCGCCCCGTATCGAGCACGTCCCATTCGATAAAGGCGCCGATAGCGTCAAGTTCAACCAATCGATCAAAGGCCCGCGAACCGCGCAGTACCGCGTCAATGCGAAGGCTGGTCAGATACTGACCGTCGACCTCAAGCCTTCCAACGCATCCGCCTACTTCAACATCACCGCCAAAGGCGCCGACTCTGCGCTGTTCAACGGATCGATCATGGGCAACC
The DNA here is from genome assembly GCF_056400685.1 of Pseudomonas sp. P5_A12. Lineage (NCBI taxonomy): Bacteria > Pseudomonadati > Pseudomonadota > Gammaproteobacteria > Pseudomonadales > Pseudomonadaceae > Pseudomonas > Pseudomonas sp. P5_A12. The sequence goes on from NZ_JBFUKU010000057.1 coordinate 19,153, forward strand.
ACTTCATGGGCCCGTTGCCCGTCGATGGCGAATACACGGTTCAGGTGTACCTCATGCGCAACGCTGCACGGCGCAACGAGGTCGCCTATTACAGCCTTTCAACGAACCTCAGCCCCGTGACGGACAGCGCCCAACCGTTTGATCAGACACTCGAACTGCAAGGCATACGTTTTCATGTGAAAGGAGAATGGGTCGACGGAAATCCTGTGGTGCGCATTTCGCCTCAAGGATTGGAAATCGACAATTCAGAGATCACTCGACCGCTCACCGGCAACATCGCACGCGCGGAAGTCGCCGACCTGGATCGCGACGGCTCACCGGAGATTTACGTCTTCGCCCGATCACCCGGGCGCGGGATGCCRGGGGAGTTGGTCGCCTACTCGGCCAACCGCAAAAAATCSCTGAGCGAGATTTATCTTCCGCCCGTGAGTGAGAACGCGAAATTGGCGCAGGGGTATCAGGGGGAAGAAGAGTTTGCGGTGGTGGAGAACGTGTTGGTGCGCCGGTTTCCGATTTATGAAAGTGCGGATGTTGAGGCGGGGCGGACGGGGAGGATGCGGCAGGTTCAGTACAGGTTGGTGGCTGGGGAGGCTGGGTGGGTTTTGAGGGGGGAAGAGGTCACTGAATATTGAGAATTGGAGCCGGTCACGTGCTCGATATGTACGAAGCTTGGGTCGATAAAATTGGCTACCATATCCCTGAGCGACACACGCGAGCAGATTTAATGGCTCAGCTTGGGCTAGGATCAGGAGCACATTAATGATGTCGATCAAGCCAGGTATTACCAAGGGTGCCAAGAGCCCTTTGCCGACTTTATTCGTAACGCCAAGTCAGAGCAAAAAAAGCGCGTCTACAGCGAAGTGCTGGCAGAAGCCACCAAGCAGCAGAACCTTGTGATGCTGGAAGCGGAGGCTAAACGAGGTTAACCCACTGCTTAGATAAGAAGCCCACCCAAGTGTCTAATGCTGTTCGTTTAAAGAACGACACAATTCTGTAGCAGCTGGCGCAGCCTGCGTCCGGCTGCGTAGCAGTCGTGAAATCAAACGATTCGGTGTTTCAGGAAATCCGCGCGTAGAGGATTTACGGCTGCTACGCAGCCGGACGCAGGCTGCGCCAGCTGCTACAAGGTTCGCGTTGACATAAGTGAACAGTATTACGCCCAAGTGTCGGTTTTTTTTCGCTCACTTTTGGCAAGCCATCGTCCCATCACATCGACCTAGATCTTGCTACCCCCCCACTAGAAAGGGGTAATGCTCTGATTCGCAAGCCATCCACATGGATGTAGTCCACATCCTAGGAAACTTCCCGCAACTCGTATCGACTTTCATGAACTGGCGGAAGCGGTTCTGCGTCGATAGCCTTCAGATGTCGCTACAAAACAGCGATCGGCTTTGACAGGCTGAAAACCATAAACTTTCACTCTTCCGGATAAAACGGCATGCTTACGCATGTGCAGTTTTTTCATGGCGGTTGTGCGTGGGGCATCTTCGGATGCACCGGTTTCTGGTTTGCCGGTCTGTCAACCCGCGTACGGCTGCCACCCTTCCCTGTTTGACAGCAGGGGCGTGGCAGCTCCTTGAACAAACCGGAGATGCACCATGAAAAAACACAGCCCCAATCCACCGGATTCTGCAACAGAATCTGCCGATTTGTCGGCACTCTCAAAAGCCACCGAACGCACCGTCAGCGCTCGTCTGCGCAACCCAAAACGTCCCGATCCCATCAGCCACGTCTTCACCCTTCTCCCCGACATCGACTCCCCCACCCTGCTCGCTCACGCCTGCGAAACCCTAGCCTCGCTCAACGTCATGACCACCGACCTCGCCTGTGAACTCGAAGGCTCGCGTCGTAACGCGGCACTAGCAATTCAGCAGCTGAGCGTACTGGCCGAGCTGTTAGTAAACCGTGCACTGGACAACGTCGACCCGCCCGATGGGCTACCTGAGGTTCCATCCGCCAGCCAACACTGAATGGTCGCGCTCGTTTACCAAATGGAGAGTTTTTCATGGATCGATACATGCCTATCACCGGCATCGACTGCACCATCGCGTCGTTGCTGATTGACACCGAAGCACCGCTGGACGTATTGCACGAAACCGCGGCTTACCGCATCCGCACCGCGACTCAATTGCTGGAGAACATCGCATTTGGCGAGGGTGTTCACAGTGAACTCGCGAGGGTACTGGTGACGTCGCTACGCGATGGCTGCGACTTGATGGATGTCGTCGGTCGACGATTGCGGGCACAGGTTTGAGCGATTGAATAGTAAGGCGCTTGGCGAGAACACCGCAGGCGCCTTTTTTTGTGATGTTCCGTATACGCAACATTAGGAGCTGAATGTTGCGTATACGACACACGACAATCGCCCGCGTCCACAACCATGAACGCCCCGCTCAACCCCTTCAGACAATCACACACTCCCCTTCTACACTCAGTACGAATTCACCTCATAACGCCAACCAAAAAGAGCCCCCATGACCACCCTCGAAGACCGTTTGAAGCAAGGCAAGGATGCTCGCAAAAACTGCTTGCGCAGTGCTCAGGCGGTCATGGGGAAAGTAACGCGTGATCCGCTGCCGTTGATCAAGCGGTCCAGCGAGGGCCGGATCAAATCGCTTGTCGAGTTACGGTACGGCCGCATGCTTGTGTCGCCGTTCGCCTTCTATCGCGGCAACGCCTTGCTGCAAGCCCACGACTTGGCCGGCACGCCTGACATGGGCCTGGTATCGACGATCTGTGGCGATTGCCATCTGATGAATTTTGGCGGTTTTGCCACGCCCGAGCGCAATCTGCTGTTCAGCGTGAATGACTTCGACGAAGCCCACCCCGGCCCTTGGGAATGGGACCTGAAACGTCTGGTGGCGAGTTTCATGGTGGCAACGCGGGACCTGCGTCACGGCGAGACGGTGGAAGAAACCGTCTGCCGCCAAGTGGTCGGCGCCTATCAGGAGACCATGCTGGAATGCGCCCAACAAAGCTCACTGGATAACTGGTACGAATCCATCAGTTACGATGATTTGCTCAAGCAGGCGAGCAAAAACACACTGGAGCATGTGGAGCGCGCCATCGAAAAAGCCGAACGGCGTACCCATGCCGAACTGCTGCCGAAAATCAGCGAACGTCACGCGAAAGGTCATTTGGTTATTCGCGATGACCTGCCGGAAATTTTCCACCTGCACAAAAACACCACGCTGCTGGATGCCGACGATGACTGGCTGCGCCTGTCGGACTGGCGCCCGCTGTACGACACGTTCATGAGTGACTACCGAGCCACGCTGCAAGCTGACCGTCGTGAACTGCTGTCACGTTTTCACGTTCACGACATGGCGTTCAAAGTGGTGGGCGTAGGCAGTGTCGGCACGCGCTGCCTGGTGGCGCTGCTGACGGATGAACAAGAGTTCCCGCTATTCCTGCAGTTCAAGGAAGCGCGGCGTTCGGTGCTCGCCGATTACGTGAAGGCGAAATCACGTGTCCGGCATAACGGTCAGCGCGTGGTCGATGGTCAGCGGTTGATGCAATCGGCCAGCGACCTGTTCCTCGGCTGGACCACCGGTCCCAGCGGTCGACACTTTTATGTGCGCCAGTTGCGCGATATGAAGATCGCAGCCGAACTGGAAACCTTCGACGCCGAAGCATTTGCGGCCTATGCACGCTTGTGTGGTCGCGCCCTCGCCCGCGGCCATGCCAAATCATCCGGGCACGCCTCGCAGATCAGCGGGTATATCGGCAAGAGCGATGCATTGGCGCAGGCGCTGGTCAAATATGCAAAAAGCTATACCGACCAGAATGACCGCGACTACGAACGATTCCAGCAAGCCTGCCGCAAGGGCCAGTTGCGCGCGCGTTCGGAGGCGGACTTTGCGGCGGATCATTTGCCGTAAACGCACGAGCCCGCGGGCGTTCATCTACATGAACTTTTCTTCACCCCGTTGCACCTCAACAATCGGTACATTGCCCTTGCTCTTCAAGAAACTACAGTTTGCCCGCCCTCCCGCGGGCTTTTTTTTGCCTGAAAGAACGGACAACGTTTCACTGGCTGTTTTTCACACGGTGGTGGGTGGCGAAGCGTCCAACGTCGCGGTCAAGCCCCGCGATACTGAACCCTTCTTCAGCACCGGCACGTCCAGCCTTGCCCGCCCGTAAAACGCCAGGGCCGTCAGCAAGCACGCCAGCCAGACGAAGATCCCGGCCCAGAAAGTGTGGGACATGTAGTGCCAGCCTTGCAGAACTCGTGTTGTGCCATAGATGAAACCGAGCAGCAACGAGCCCCACAGCACGGCTTTGGAATAGCGCCACTGGTAGCGGCGCGCAACAAAGTACAGCGCGAGCATGGTGAACCCGCCCGACGCATGCCCACCCGGCCAGCAGCGACCGTCGCCGGCTTCACGGAACAGCTGGAAGTTGTTGTACCACTCCATGTGGGCAATCTTGCCACCGTAGATAGTCGTTTCAATCGGGCAGTACACGCTGGTGTGCGCCTTGAGGAAATGGATCACGCCGGTGCAAACGGCAAACGCCACCACCACAAAGATAAAGTCACGGCGATGGTCATAGGTAAACCGCAGCACGGGGGCGGCTTTGATCCGCTCCAGAAATTGACCGATACGCGGGCGCTTTTGCGGGTTGACCAGTGGCCAGACAAACGAAAGCAACATGCCGATCAAGGCAATTTCAGCGGTCCAGTTGGGAATGATGCGCGCCCACTTGTGGGTGATCTTCTCGAAGAGGTGAACATTGTCGAGCGGGAAAGTCTGGGTGACCGGATCAAAAAAAAGATTGTTGAAGGCGATGTCGATGGTGGTCATGTCGAACATCAGGAAAACCGCGGCCGCGCAAGCTAGCGCAATACCGAAGTTCACCCAGTAAAAGCGGTGTCGGGAAAAATTCAGCATTGTTAGTCCTGATCTAGAGGTAAATTCATTCGGTGGTCACCGTCTGCCAGTCGGAGGCGTCAATGAAGCCCAGCATATGTGCCGCTTGAGGCGTTGGCGCGGTGATAAACAATGAGGCGCCATAACCCAGGGTTGAGGTTGGCAACTTGAGGTCCTTTTCGAGTTGCGTCATGCATTCACTGTGGGTCACCAGAATCAGATTGCGGCCCGCTACTTTATGCGCCAAAGCATCACGCAACATAGTGCCCTTGCAACTGATTAGCCAGTCCTCCCCGACGCCTGTCTTGCTGAACATAAAATTGGCGGTCTGCGCAGCACGCAGAATCGGACTGTGGTAGATGTCGGCCTTGTTCAGCCCGAGGCGCTGGAACTGCGCACCCACACTGACCGCAACGCTTCGAGAGCGCTCCGTGATGCCATCGTTGCCCGCCAGGCAAGGGGCTGGGGAGTGATCGCAACGTTCGACATGACGAACCAGCACGATCATGTCGCCCTTGGCCCAGCCGTCCGCTAACGTCTTGGCGCCCGCGACATTGCCATGGGCCAGGTCCGGCACGGCGGCAGGCTGCAACAGCCATACCGTCAACGGGATCACCAGCAGCGCGGAAGCCAGCATCACTGCCACATTGCGATAGCGGGCATAGCGGCTCAAATCAATCGAGCGTTTTATCCCGAGCAGGTTCAGTCTCAATTCCACATCAAACCGCCTCGCCGGCACGTACAGCTCTCATTAGATCCCGAGAGAGTAACTAAGCGTGCGTTAGCAACCGGTGAACGTAATGTGAAAAAAAGCTTAAAACCTGCACAAAGTCTTGTTCCAGGTTCCGCCCTGAAAAATCCTTTCAGCTCTTGCAAATGCGGCCTGATGAAACCGCCGCATCCAGTAT
>NZ_JBFUKU010000058.1:0-24832 GCF_056400685.1 Pseudomonas sp. P5_A12
CCAGTTTAATCAGCCAGTTTGAAGGTAATGAAGCTGGYACGACCCTGGCGTAGAACCCGCATCGAAACCGAACGATTCTTCGGCAGTGCCTTGGCAATGTCGGTGAACTCCTTGCTGGAGCCGATGGCCTGGTTGTTCAGATGGGTGATGATGTCACCTGGCTGCAAACCAATCAGGGATGCAGGGCCTTCCTGAACTTCCTTGATCACCACACCACCTTTGAGGTCGTAGGTTTTCTTCTGCTCATCGGACAGCTCGGCGACGGAGACACCCAAACGATTACTGCTGATTTCAACGCCCGATTTAGGCATCGTAACCATATCTTTGTCATCGTCAGGAATCGCGCCAACCGTTAGCTCGACATTCTTGCGCTTACCTTCACGAATCACTTCAAGATTGGCCTTGGCGCCCGCCTTCAGCGCGCCCACCAAGTGTGGCAAGTCGGCCGACATGACGATCGGTTGACCATTCATGCTCAGGATAACGTCGCCGACTTGCAAACCACCCTTGGCAGCTGGGCCGTCGTCCTGGATCTGAGCCACCAGTGCACCGGCCGGTTTCTCAAGACCAAACGACTCGGCCAGGTCCTTGTTCACTTCCTGAATCACCACCCCCAACCAGCCACGACTGACTTTGCCGCCATCTTTCAGTTGATTGGAAACATCCATGGCGACGTCGATAGGGATCGCGAACGATACGCCCATGAATCCCCCGGAGCGGGTGTAGATCTGCGAGTTGATCCCGACCACTTCGCCATTCAGGTTGAACAGAGGACCACCGGAATTACCCGGGTTGATCGGCACGTCGGTCTGGATGAACGGCACATAGTTTTCGTTCGGCAGGCTGCGTCCGATGGCGCTGATGATGCCCTGGGTCACAGTGTGGTCGAAACCAAACGGCGAACCGATGGCGACAACCCACTGACCGGCTTTCAGGTCCTGGGATTTACCGAGTTTGAGAACCGGCAGGTCCTTGCCTTCGATCTTCAGCAGCGCCACGTCGGAGCGCGGATCGGTGCCGACCAGTTTGGCTTTCAGTTCACTGCGATCAGCGAGACGCACGAGGATTTCGTCGGCATCGGCAATCACATGGTTGTTGGTCAGGATGTAACCATCAGACGAGATGATGAAACCCGAGCCCAGGGACTGAGCTTCACGCTGGCGATCACCGCGAGGCGAACGCGGTTGTTGAGGCATGCCCCTTTCAAAGAACTCGCGCAGCGCTGGCGGCAAGCCTTCAAGGTCCGGCATTTGCCCGGACACTTTGCGATCAGGCAGTTTCTGTGTGGTACTGATGTTCACCACGGCAGGCGAAGCCTGCTCGACGATCTGGGTGAAATCAGGCAACTCGGCTGCTTGAGCAGTGACCGCCTGACCGAGGACCAGCACGGTGGCAAAAATGGTGAGGTAAGACTTTAAGCATGGAATCGACATACGGCTCCCGTTACGACGAGCATGGTTGAGCGATATGGAGCAAGGGACACCGGGAACAATAAGCCGGTAGTTTTGTTCCGGAAACAACAAAAAGGCCAGAGCCGAGAGACTCTAACCTATAGAAGAATTCTGATTTTTTGCAAATTGAAATGCGCACCAAACATTTCGAAACTCACTCGCTACTTGGTTGCTGTGGCATCGGTGCGCATCGACAGCGCAATCCGTTCAGCAGTGCCTATCGGGATCTCACCGACCACAGTCACCATCATTTCGCCTTGAGGTGTGGTCAGGCGCCGAGATACAGCGGCAGTGGGTCCCAACTGGGTGCGGGTGTCCGTCACGGTTGCACCATTCAATGGTTCAAGGAATACCGAGAATCGCGCCAGACCGTCGTCATACATCAAACTGTTGACCTGGGCTTTGGTCTGCGGGTCTTTGCGAGCGCTGCTGCTGGTCAACTCAAAACCAGGTGGCAACCAGTCCGAATGCCAGACTTGAGCCGTTTTAACGGCGGACGCCTTGTCACTGTCGAGGGTGACAGCCTTGCATTCATCACCTGCCTGCAAGTCACTGTCAGACGGCGCCTTGGCGGTATCGAGTTGCGTAAACTGGAATCGCTCCAGCAACTGCCCTTTGTCATTGAGCAACAAGGATTTGAGCGGCAGGCCGGTTTCTTTATCCAGATGAAGCTCAAAACCATATCGGTGCTGATCACGTGGCGTCAGCGAAACAATCACTGCCGCACGCCCAGCCACACGCGACTTGCCGATGACGGCAATGTCATACCAATTCTTTAACTTTTGTGGATCCAGTGCACGAGCAGCGGAATTGGGCGAATCCCCAAGTCCCGCTATCAGGGTGCCGCTGACGCATTGAGTATGCCCATCAATGCGCACGACTTCCTGTGCTGAGCCATCGAGCTGGAGTAAACGCTCTCGGACTTTGCCATCTTGGACGCGATGCCAGATGTTATGGGTAGAAAAACTACCGTTACGCTCGTAAACGAAAGTACCGCGAAAGCTTTGCTGTTGCTCGGCCTGACCCAGACGGGTCAACCAGTCCTGAGCCTCATCAGCGTGGGCTGGAACAACAAACCAGCCTGCGAGCAGTAGCGAAAGTAGAGGTATGGGGCGCATGATCCTCCTTAACGGTTTTCCAGGCTTGCTGCACGAGCATAAGGCAACGCACTTTCAGTGCCCTTCAATGCAGCCTGTTGAGCATGTTGGCGCAAGTAGCTTGGCAGACGCTGATCGTGCCAGCCTGGCTGACCTTGCAATACACCATTGGCCATAGGGCCAGTGGCATCCGAACTCTCATTGTAGCCTGCTAATACAGCTGGGCCTTTAACTTGAGGAACGGCCAGACCAGGTTGATTGGATTGCTGCGCCAGTTCGACACCAGCGATCTCGTCCTGATTGTACAAACGAACGCCAGCCAATACAGCAAGTGTGACCGAAGCGGCAACTGCCAGACGACCCAGGCTGCGCCATGGACCACGGGACGCTTTTGCTGGCACGGCTTCGTCTGCCAATGCAGCAGACACTGCAGCAGCGATATCAAGGCGTGGAAGCAACAAGTCCTTGTGCATGACTGCCCGAGCGATTTGATAACGAGCCCAGGTTTCACGGGTTTCAACATCGTCAAGGGCATTTAATACCCGACGCAACTCCAGTTCGTCCGCTTCGTTATCCATCACTGCGGACAGCGATTCCTGCAGGGCTTCACGACTCATGGCGTTCCTCTCTTGGCTATCGCCGCTGTCTCAGTTTTCCTGCAACAACGGCTGCAGGGCTTTATCGATGGCTTCCCGAGCGCGGAAAATCCGGGAGCGCACGGTACCCACCGGACACTGCATGACTGCCGCAATGTCCTCGTAACTCAGACCATCGAATTCACGTAAAGTTAAAGCCGTACGCAAATCTTCTGGCAGTTGCTGAATGGTTCGATGGACGGTGCCTTCGATCTCATCCCGCAGCAACGCGCGTTCTGGCGACTCGAGATCCTTGAGGCCATGATCGCCATCGTAGAACTCTGCATCTTCGGAACTGACATCGCTATCCGGCGGCCGACGGCCGCGTGAAACCAGATAGTTTTTCGCCGTGTTGATGGCGATGCGGTAAAGCCACGTGTAAAACGCGCTGTCTCCGCGAAAATTTCCAAGGGCTCGATAAGCCTTGATAAAGGCTTCCTGCGCCACATCCTGGGCTTCATGGGTGTCGTGCACGAAACGCACGATCAACCCGAGAATTTTGTGCTGGTATTTCAGCACTAGCAGATCGAAAGCTCGCTTGTCGCCACGTTGAACGCGCTCGACCAGCTGCTGATCCTCTTCCTGGGTTAGCATGAACACTCCTCGATAAGCTCGGAGGAGGCTTGCATAGCTGAACGACCAGACTTGCAAACATAGACTCGGGCTTTTCGCAAAAGTTCTCCCCCTCCAAGCAAGTTTCCTGCGGGCTCTGATTTGGCACGCACGAAAAGCGCAGCGCGGTTTACCCGGCTGCGCGAATAATCTTGTCATCGGATTCGCCAGCAAGGATCAAACCACAGATCCTGCCCTGAAGCCGACACTGTCCCTTGAATCTGGCAACCGTCTATTGATCTTGGGCCTTTGGCAAAAGTTCCATATTTAAAAATGGACGGCACCGAGATTATGTAACCGTGAATAGAAAAATACTGTTAAATCGACGATACAGTCGTCTTGTCCGCGACTCGACCAACAAACCATCCGACGAAGCGTCGGGTGTTTCCCATAACAGTAGTTTCACAATGCCATAGGCGCTCGGGTATTGTGCCGCGCCCCCCCTCTATATACTAGTGGGCTGTGTGGCCGACTGACTCGCCGTTCCAGCAGTCATGCGCCAACCCCGACCCGGGTCGCTTTGAGCGGAATCCTGAAATGAGCCAACAGTTTCAACATGATGTTCTGGTGATTGGCAGCGGTGCTGCCGGTTTGAGTCTTGCGCTGACCTTGCCCGATCATTTGCGCATCGCGGTACTGAGCAAAGGCGACCTCGCCAACGGCTCGACTTTCTGGGCCCAGGGCGGCGTCGCGGCCGTTCTGGATGACGCCGACACCGTCGAGTCTCACGTCGATGACACTCTCAATGCCGGCGGCGGACTTTGCCATGAAGACGCTGTTCGCTTTACCGTCGAACACAGCAAAGAGGCGATCCAATGGCTGATCGACCAAGGCGTGCCATTTACCCGCGATGAACAGTCCGGCACCGAAGACGGCGGGTTCGAATTTCACCTGACCCGCGAAGGCGGCCACAGCCATCGGCGCATCATTCATGCCGCCGATGCCACGGGTGCCGCGATATTCAGAACATTGCTGGCACAGGCCAAACAAAGGCCTAACATCGAATTGCTGGAACAGCGCGTCGCGGTGGACCTGATCACCGAAAAACGCCTGGGCCTTGAAGGCGACCGTTGCCTCGGCGCCTACGTACTTAATCGCGGAACCGGCGAAGTCGACACCTACGGCGCACGCTTCGTCATCCTCGCCTCCGGTGGTGCGGCCAAAGTTTATCTCTATACCAGCAACCCCGACGGCGCCTGCGGTGATGGCATCGCCATGGCCTGGCGTTCTGGCTGTCGGGTGGCGAACCTGGAGTTCAACCAGTTCCACCCCACCTGCCTTTACCACCCGCAGGCAAAAAGCTTCCTGGTCACCGAAGCCCTGCGCGGCGAAGGTGCGCACTTGAAGCTGCCTAACGGTGAACGTTTCATGCAGCGCTTCGACCCGCGCGCAGAACTGGCACCTCGGGACATCGTTGCCCGGGCCATCGACCATGAAATGAAGCGCCTGGGTGTCGACTGCGTCTATCTGGACATCAGCCACAAATCCGAAGCGTTCATCAAGACGCACTTTCCAACGGTGTACGAACGCTGCCTCGAGTTTTCCATCGACATCACCAAGCAGCCGATCCCGGTGGTTCCGGCAGCGCACTACACCTGCGGCGGCGTGATGGTCGATCAGAACGGCCGCACCGACGTTCCGGGACTGTATGCCATTGGTGAAACCAGTTTCACCGGCCTGCACGGCGCCAACCGCATGGCCAGCAACTCGCTACTGGAGTGTTTCGTTTACGCCCGTTCGGCGGCAGCGGACATTCTTGAACAGTTGCCGCACGTGTCGGTTCCAGTCGCCCTGCCCATCTGGGATGCGAGCCAGGTCACCGATTCCGACGAAGATGTGATCATTGCGCACAACTGGGACGAACTGCGGCGATTCATGTGGGACTACGTCGGTATCGTGCGCACCAACAAACGCTTGCAGCGGGCTCAGCACCGTGTGCGACTGTTGCTGGACGAAATCGATGAGTTCTACAGCAACTATAAGGTCAGCCGCGATTTGATCGAGTTACGCAACCTGGCGCAGGTAGCCGAACTGATGATCCAGTCCGCCATGGAGCGCAAGGAAAGCCGGGGCCTGCATTACACCCTCGACTACCCCAATATGCTCCCGGTGGCCCTGGACACTATTCTGGTGCCGCCCACCTACGTCGACTGAACGCAAGTCGAACCCGCAGGCGTCGGTGCACATCCGCCGCCTGCGAGTCGCGGGGTACACAGATCGACCTGACCCGCCGTTCGCCGCGCAGGCGAAACCGTAGCACCACGATCAATGGCAGCGCGAGGCTGTCCGGTCGCAGCTGCACTGGCTGCCAACCCTGAGCTTGATTCCATAACTGCCAACCCTCGGCGTCGCGTCGCAATCCGTGAAATGCCTGCGGGTGTGTCAGTAAAATCTGACGCGGCAATGCCCAAACGCCATGGGCCAGACAGCAAAAAGCGCCGAGCAGAACGGCCCAGGTTGGTACAGACAGTAGAAACAACGAACCCAGCGCGAACAGCTGGGCCAGAAGATACGCCGCCAGCAACTGCCGTGAGGCATGCCAGCGGCATTCGAACGCATTACTTGGGCTGGACACGATCCAGGATCATGCGAACCATGCGCTGAAGCTCCGGATCTTCGGATTCGGCGCGCTCCATGAACCAGCCGAACATGTCCTGATCTTCACACTCAAGCAGCTTGCGGTAGCAATCGCGGTCGACATCATTCAGGTGCGGGTAGACCTCTTTTACAAACGGCACCAGCAATACGTCCAGCTCAAGCATGCCGCGACGGCTGTGCCAGTAGAGGCGATTCAGTTCAACATCTTCGACCATGGAGCGCTCCTCAAATAGGCGGCAAGTATACAGCCCCGGGCAGYGTCGAACAGCCGGCTTTGGTCGGGCACTGCCGACCTTTTGTGAACTACCCATTTCATGGTCGCCCCCTTATGATGTCCCCCAGACTCTTTACTCTGCGATGACCCATGGCCGATTCTGCTTTTTTCTGCACCTTGTCTCACGAAGGCGTTCTCGCGGTACGCGGCGCGGATGCTGGCAAATTCCTGCAAGGCCAATTGACCTGCAACCTCAATTACCTGAGCGATACCCAGGCCAGCCTTGGCGCCCGATGCACGCAAAAAGGCCGGATGCAGTCGAGTTTCCGCATTCTGTTGGAAGGTGACGGGGTGCTGATGGCGATGGCCATCGAGCTGCTGGAACCGCAATTGGCTGACCTGAAAAAGTACGCCGTGTTCTCCAAATCCAAACTGACCGACGAAAGCGCCGCCTGGGTCCGCTTCGGACTTGATCATTGTGATGCCGCACTGAGCAGCCTCGGTCTGAAATTGCCGGCAGACACCGACAGTGTCGTGCGTCATGAGGGGCTTATCGCTATCCGCGTTTCACCGGATCGCGCTGAACTGTGGGTCGCCGCTGATCAGGCCGACTCCATCAAAGGCAAGCTGTCCGCCCTGCTGGCCGAAGGCAATCTGAATCAGTGGTTACTGGGCCAGATCCGCGCCGGGATCGGCCAGGTCATGCCAGAAACACGCGAACTGTTTATCCCGCAGATGCTCAATCTGCAAGCCGTCGGCGGCGTGAGCTTCAAGAAAGGCTGCTACACCGGCCAGGAAATTGTCGCGCGCATGCAGTACCTGGGCAAACTCAAGCGCCGCCTGTATCGTCTGACCCTGGATGCCAGCGCACTGCCCGCCCCCGGCACGCCGCTGTTTTCCCCGTCCCATGGCAGTTCCATCGGCGAAGTGGTCCTGGCGGCCAATGCGGAACAAAACATTGAACTGCTGGCCGTGCTGCAAGCCGAAGCCGCTGAGGGTGGTGACATTCATCTCGGCACCCTTGAAGGACCCGTCCTGAACTTGCTCGACCTGCCTTACTCATTGGATCGCGATCGCGAAATCCAGCGTTAACCGCAGCATTTGTTGCAACACCCTAGAGAAACGAAATGAGCGATCTGGCGGAAAAGGTCCAACAGGATTTGGTTGAGGCCATCGATAACGATGACCTGGTTCTGCCAACGTTACCGGAAGTGGCCATGCAGATTCGCATAGCCGCTGAAGACCCGGAAATCAGCGTCAGCACTCTGAGCAAGGTGATCGGCCGTGATACGGCGTTGTCGGCGCGCCTGATCAAAGTGGTCAATAGCCCGCTGCTGCGTGCGACTCAAGAAGTGAACGACCTGCACACGGCGATCACACGGCTGGGCGTCAACTACAGCAGCAACCTGGCGATCGGCCTGGTGATGGAACAGATTTTCAACGCTCGCTCCGAGGTAGTGGAACAGAAGATGCGCGATGTCTGGCGCAAAAGCCTGGAAATTGCCGGGGTCAGCTATGCACTGTGTCGCCGTTACACACAACTCAAACCCGACCAGGCCGCCCTCGGTGGTCTGGTGCATCAAATTGGCGTGCTGCCGATCCTGACGTACGCCGAAGATAACTATGAGCTCCTGTCTGATTCCGTCAGTCTCAACCATGTGATCGACCGCATTCATCCGTTGATCGGCGAAAAACTGCTCAGGGTCTGGGAATTTCCGGAGAAATTGGTGAAGGTGCCAAGGCAATACCTGGACTTCAAGCGTCAGTCTGACCGGATTGATTATGTCGATCTGGTGCAAGTAGCGAGTCTGTATTGCCACAAGGATACCGATCATCCGCTGGCTCGAATCGATGTGTTCAACGTGCCGTCATTCAAGAAGCTGGGGATCGATTTGGACAGCGACGCAGTGGTCAAGACTCTGGAAGAATCGCGGTCGATGTTTTACTGATTCAGACCACGTCGCGCCCTTCGCGAGCAGGCTCGCTCCCACAATAGATCTCCGTCACACCGAAGATCCCCTGTGGGAGCGAGCCTGCTCGCGAAGGGGCTAGTCCAGACAATAAAAAACTACCCCGCAATAAAACTCACCCTAACCTTCAACCCCGCCTTTTCACCATCGTGCAGGCTGATCTGCGCCAGATGCGCGCGGCAGATCTCGCCCACAATCGCCAACCCCAGCCCCGACCCGGCCACCTGCTGATTGCGTCGGTAAAAGCGCTCAAATACCCGGTCCCGCTCATCAACCGGAATCCCCGGCCCGTCGTCCTCAACCTCCAGGACCGCCGGTGCAGTCACCCGCAGAATCACATTGCCGCCGGACGGCGTATGGGCCAGTGCGTTATCCACCAGATTACTCAGCAGTTCGTTCAACAGCGTGGGCTCGCCGCGCAGCCACACCGGCTCATCCGCTTCCAGAGCCAGGGCAACGCCGCGTGCGTGGGCCAGCGGCGCCATGGCCATGCCCAACTCCCGCGCCAACTGACTCAAATCCAGCAACTGCGCCCCGCCCTCGGCAATGGCCCGGGCACCGTTTTCGACCCGTGCCAGCGACAGCAATTGATTCGCCAGGTGCGTCAACCTGTCCGTGCCTTGGGCTGCGGTTTCCAGGGTGCTGCGCCAGGTTTCGGGTTCACTCGCCCGCAGGCCAAGCTCAAGTCGGGCCTTGAGCGCCGCCAACGGCGTACGCAGTTCATGGGCGGCATCGGCGATGAACTGAGCCTGACGTTCGAACTGCTCGCGCAGCCGCTCGGTAAAGTGATTGAGCGCGCGTACCAATGGCCATAACTCGTGCTGCACTTCTACCAATGGCAATGGCCGCAGGTCATCCGACTGGCGCTCTTCTACTGCCGTGCGCAAGCGTTCCAGCGGGCGCAACGCCGCACTCACCGCAAACCACACCAACAGCAGCGCACCAATCGCCAGCATGCCCAGCCGCAACAACGTATCCGCTGCCAGGCTGCGCGCCATACTGACCCGTGCCTCATCGGTTTCCGCGACACGAATTTCCGCCATACCATTCATATTCGGCTCGCTGACCGGTTTGAGCAGGCTGACCACCCGCACGTTCTGCCCGCGATACTTGGCGTTGTAAAACCGTGCCAGCGCCGGGTAGTCATCGGTACGCGGCGTTCCCGGTGGTGGTGCAGGAAGGTTTTCGTAACCGGAAATCAAATTCTGGTGGATGTCATTGACCAGGTAAAAAATTCTCCCCTCACTGTCGTAGGCAAACGTATCCAGCGCCACGTAAGGCACGTCGGCACTGAGCGTGCCGTCACGCTGGGTGACACCCGCCGCAATGGTTCGTGCCGATGCCAGCAAGGTGCGGTCATAGGCGGTGTCGGCCGCTTCGCGACCATTCCAGTACGCGCTCAAACCGCTAGCCAGCATTAACACCACCAGCAACAGCGCGAGGTTCCACAGCAACCGCCAGCGCAGGCTGCTGGGCTTATGCATCGCGGCTTTCCAGCAAGTAGCCAAGACCGCGGAAGGTCACGATCGCGACCGGTTGGCCATCGAGTTTTTTGCGCAAGCGATGCACGTAGATTTCGATCGCGTCCGGGCTGGCTTCTTCGTCCAGACCGAACACCTGGGAGGCCAGTTGCTCTTTGCTCATCACTCGACCGGGCCGGGCGATCAGTGCCTCGAGAACGGCCTGTTCGCGCGAGGTCAGGGTCAGCAATTCTTCACCGAGGGTGAAGCGCCGGGTGTCCAGATCATAGGCCAGCACGCCGCAGCGCTGCTGACGTTCACCGCCCAGCACACTGCGACGCAACAAGGCTTTGACCCGCGCTTCGAGTTCGGTCAGTTCAAAGGGTTTGGCCAGGTAATCGTCAGCACCAAGGTTCAGGCCATGGACCCTATCCTTGACGTCGCTGCGAGCGGTCAACATCAGTACCGGCAGGTTTTTCCCCCGGGAGCGCAAGCGCGCGAGTACTTCGAAACCGTCCATGCGCGGCAGGCCGACATCGAGAATGGCCATGGCGTATTCCTCGCTGCTCAAGGCCAGGTCTGCGGCCACGCCGTCGTGCAGCACGTCCACCGTCAGCCCGGTGCTCTTGAGCGCCTGAGCGACACTTTCGGCCAGCTGCAAATGGTCTTCGACGAGCAGAACACGCATGGATCTTTACCTCATTCAGGGGATGGTCAACGCCATTCTTTGGCGCGAAGTTTACAGCCGCATCCGCTGCTGTGAAGCCTGTAAACCGTTAAAGCCTGCTGAAAGGTTAGCGAAAGGTTGGCCCGTTAGAGTCGGCCCACGGAGGTTTCGAATGCCGCCCCTCCAATAGTGCTTAGTAATGTAGCTCCCGAAAAACGCCAAGACGCGTTTTCGTCAATAAGAACAATAAATGAGGTACTGCACCATGCTGTCCACACAGCTTCAGGTTTGCCCGCCCCACCCTTCCTCCAGAATCCCGTCGTTGATGCTTGCCAGCGCCGTTGCCGGCTGCACGACGCGAAACCGCCGCACCTGAAACATCCCCAAAAACAAAAACTCCCATGGAGACAAAAATGAATCGATCCCTGCGCCGTTTCGCCCTCGCCGCCAGCTGCATGCTGTTCGCCGGTCAATTGATGGCCGAACCCAAACGCCCGGAATGCATCGCCCCGGCCTCACCGGGCGGTGGTTTCGACCTCACCTGCAAATTGGCGCAGAGCGCGCTGATCAACGAAAAGCTGCTGACCAAACCGATGCGCGTGACCTACATGCCCGGCGGTGTCGGCGCAGTGGCGTACAACGCGGTGGTCGCTCAGCGCCCCGCCGATGCCGGCACGCTGGTGGCCTGGTCCAGCGGCTCGCTGCTGAACCTGGCGCAAGGCAAGTTTGGTCGATTCGATGAAACCAACGTGCGCTGGCTGGCCGCCGTCGGCACCAGCTATGGCGCCATCGCAGTGAAAAGCGATTCGCCTTACAAGACCCTCGACGATCTGGTCAAGGCGCTGAAAGAAGACCCGAGCAAAGTGGTGATCGGCTCCGGCGGCACCGTTGGCAGCCAGGACTGGATGCAAACCGCACTGATCGCCAAGGCAGCCGGGATCAACCCGCGCGACCTGCGTTACGTCGCTCTCGAAGGCGGCGGTGAAATCGCCACCGCCCTGCTCGGCGGCCACATTCAGGTCGGCAGCACCGACATCTCCGACTCCATGCCACACATTCAGAGCGGCGACATGCGCTTGCTGGCCGTGTTCGCCGAGAAGCGCCTGGACGAGCCAGAAATGAAAGACATCCCGACCGCCAAAGAGCAAGGCTACGACATCGTCTGGCCGGTGGTTCGCGGCTTCTACCTCGGGCCAAAGGTCAGCGACGAAGACTACGCCTGGTGGAAAGACGCCTTTGACAAGCTGCTGGCGTCCGAAGACTTCGCCAAGCTGCGCGATCAGCGTGAACTGTTCCCGTTTGCCATGACCGGCCCGGAGCTAGACACCTACGTGAAGAAGCAGGTAGCGGACTACAAAGTGCTGGCCAAAGAGTTCGGCCTGATCCAGTGATCGCCTCTGTCTAGCGGCTGCGGCCTCGTTCTTCGAGGCCGTGGCACAGGAGTTCCCCATGCTCTTACAACGCATTTTTGCTTCGGTGCTGTTGCTGGCCTGTGTTGGCCTGGCGCTGATGGCTTGGCCGTATCAAGCGGCTTTTTCCTACGAACCGGTGGGGCCTCGGGCCTTTCCGTTACTGATGCTCGGACTGATGGGCCTGGCGCTGTTGTACATGGTGTTTCGTCCCGCACCGATCAAGCACGACGCCGACGAACCACCGATGGACCGCGAAACCCTGACCAAAATCGGTATGTGCGTGGTGCTGTTGCTGGTGTTTGCCGGCACCTTCGAACCCCTTGGTTTCATCGTCGCCAGCATCTTGATCGGCATTCCAATGGCGCGCCTGTATGGCGGTCGCTGGGTGCCCAGCATTGTGATCATCACGCTAATGGCCGTCGGCCTTTATCTGCTGTTCGACAAGTTGATGGACGTGCCGCTGCCTCTCGGCGTGCTCGACGTTCTGGAGAACTGATATGGATACGCTTGGCTATTTGGGTCAGGGTTTCGGCGTTGCGCTGAGCCCGTACAACCTGGTGACCGCCCTGTGCGGCACCCTGATCGGCACCGTAGTCGGCCTGCTGCCGGGCCTGGGCCCGATCAATGGCGTGGCATTGTTGATCCCGATTGCATTCGCCCTCGGCCTGCCACCGGAGTCGGCACTGATTCTGCTGGCGGCGGTGTACCTGGGTTGCGAATACGGCGGGCGGATCAGTTCGATTCTGCTGAACATTCCCGGCGAAGCCTCTACTGTCATGACCACGCTCGACGGCTACCCGATGGCCCGAAAAGGCCTGGCTGGTGTCGCACTGTCGTTGTCGGCGTGGAGCTCGTTTATCGGTGCGTTCATCGCCACCTGCGGCATGGTGCTGTTCGCCCCGCTGCTGGCGAAATGGGCGATTGCCTTTGGCCCGGCGGAATACTTCGTGCTGATGGTCTTCGCCATTGTTTGCCTTGGCGGCATGGCCGGTGATCGACCACTGAAAACTTTTATTGCGGCGTTGATCGGTCTGTTTCTGTCGAGCGTCGGGATCGATGCCAACAGCGGCGTTTACCGGTTCACCGGGGACAACATCCACCTGACCGACGGCATTCAATTCGTCGTGTTGGTGCTGGGTCTATTCTCCATCAGTGAAATTCTCCTGCTACTGGAAAAAACCCACCATGGTCAGGAGGCAGTGAAAGCTACCGGCCGTATGATGTTCAACTTCAAGGAGGCCTCGGCGGTGTTCGTGGTGAACCTGCGTTGTGGTGTGCTGGGCTTCATCATGGGTGTGTTGCCGGGCGCCGGCGCGACCCTCGCCAGCGCCGTGGCCTACATGACCGAAAAACGTATCGCCGGTGCCAAAGGCACGTTCGGCCAGGGCGACATGCGTGGCCTCGCGGCACCGGAAACCGCCATCGGCGGCGCAGCGTGTGGCGCACTGGTGCCGATGCTGACCCTCGGTGTTCCGGGCTCGGGCACCACGGCGGTGATGATCGGCGCCCTGTCGCTGTACAACATCACGCCGGGGCCGCTGCTGTTCCAACAGCAACCGGACATCGTCTGGGGCCTGATCGCCTCGTTGTTCATCGCCAACATCATGCTGGTGATCCTCAACATTCCGATGATCCGCATCTTCACCCGCATCCTCGCCGTGCCGAACTGGGCGCTGGTGCCGGTGATCGCGATCATCACCGGGATCGGTGTCTACGCGGTGCACGCCACTACGTTTGACCTGTTCCTGATGATCGGCATCGGCATCTTCGGCTACATCCTGCGCAAGCTGGACTTCCCGTTGTCGCCGATTTTGCTGGGCTTCATCCTCGGCGGCCTGATGGAGCAAAACCTGCGTCGCGCGCTGTCGATTTCCAACGGAGCACTGGAAATCCTCTGGTCCAGTCCGATCACCTTCGGTTGCTGGGTACTGACCGCGATCATGCTGCTAATGCCACTTCTGCGGATCTGGCGTAAACGTTCGGCCGCTCAACGCGCAATCGCCGATGTCTGATCGAATACCGTTCAAAGCCTGGTGGGGAACACCGCTGGTCGGTCTGCTGGGAGGTTACCTCGCCAGCCTGGTCGGCTGGCCGCTACCGTGGATGGTCGGCTCGTTGCTGGCGATCATCCTCGTGCGCTGCCTCACACCGTGGCAATTGGCGGAAATCCCTGGCGGCCGCAAGTGCGGCCAGTGGATTGTGGGAATCGGCATTGGCCTGCACTTCACCCCGATGGTGATGGAGCAGGTATTGAGTCATTTCGGTTTGATCTTCTTCGGTGCCTTGATCACCAGCCTGTCGGCGGTGGTTGGGGTCTGGTTGATGCGGCGTACCGGAGAGGATCGCGCCACTGCATTTTTTTCCAGCATGCCCGGCGGCTCCGGGGAGATGGTCAACCTCGGCGCGCGCAATGGCGCAATTCTCAGCCGTGTGGCGGCGGGGCAAAGTCTGCGGGTGCTGGTGGTTGTACTTTGTGTACCGGCAGCCTTCAAATACCTGATGGGTGACGGCGCACCAGTTTTGCACGCCACCACTGTGGACTGGCGCTGGCTGGCCCTGTTATTCCCGGCAGGCGCCCTGGCGGCGTGGCTCTGGGAGCGTCTGCGTCAACCGAATCCGTGGCTGTTTGGGCCATTGCTGGTGAGTGCGGCGGTGAGCATCGGTTGGGATTTGCACATTGGTTTACCCAATGGCGGCAGCCAGATTGGCCAATGGCTGATCGGCAGCGGCTTGGGTTGTCACTTCAACCGACAGTTTTTCCGGCGTGCGCCTTCGTTCATGGGCCGGACCTTGATCGGCACGGTGTTGACCATGTTGATCGCCACGCTGGCGGCATTGGGGTTGAGTGCGCTGACCCATCTGGATTTACGTTCGCTGACGTTAGGCATGATGCCCGGCGGGATTGCGGAAATGAGCCTGACGGCGGAGACGCTGCAGCTATCGGTGCCGCTGGTGACGGCGATGCAGGTGATGCGGTTGTTGTTTGTGCTGTTTCTGGCGGAGCCGTTGTTCAAGTATTGGAATCGGGTGCCTGAGTCCTCTTGAGACCGGGTTGCCCACATCGCGAGCAGGCTCACTCCTACAAGTACTGCGCAAAACCCTGTGGGAGTGAGCCTGCTCGCGATGCTTTTAGACCGGCGGCAACCGCCACTCAATCGGCGTCTCGCCATTCTGTTCAAGAAACTTGTTGGTCCGGCTGAAGTGCCCGCACCCCAGAAAACCGCGATACGCGGACAGCGGCGACGGATGCACTGACGTCAGCACCAGATGCTTGGTCGCGTCGATGAGTTTCTGTTTGCTCTGTGCATGCGCTCCCCACAGCATAAACACCAGATGCGGCTGCCGCTGGCTGACGACYTCAATGATCCGGTCGGTGAAAAACTGCCAACCCTTGTCTTTGTGCGCATTGGCATTGGCGCGTTCGACCGTCATGGTGGTGTTGAGCATCAGCACACCCTGGTCAGCCCAACTCTGCAAATAGCCATGGCTGGGGATGTCGATGTTCAGGTCGCGTTTCAACTCTTTATAGATGTTCACCAGCGACGGCGGCGCCGGCACACCCGGTTGCACCGAGAAGCACAAACCATGGGCCTGGCCCGGGCCGTGGTAGGGATCCTGACCGAGGATGACGACCTTGACCTTGTCCAGCGGCGTGGAGTTGAGTGCATTGAAAATCATCGGGCCCGGTGGATAGATCTCCTTACCCGCCTCACGTTCCTGTTGCAGGAAATGACGCAACTCTGCCATGTAGGGCTGGTCGAATTCGGCACGCAGTGCCTCCTTCCAGCTCGGTTCGAGTTTGATACGGTCGTCAGCAGTCATGGTTACATCCGGCAAAAACAATGGGGCGAACCCTAGGAAAGCCCATCACGCTTGTCAATTGATCTGTCGCACATCCGGCACTTTCCTGTACAGCGATCATACTGAACGCTCAAATTCCCGATCGAGGTCACGATGAATCTGCACTTCGAAGAACTCACCGGCACCGACGGCGCTCGCATCGGCATCGCCAGCCTYGATGCCGAAAAATCCCTTAACGCCCTGTCCCTGCCAATGATCAACGCCCTGCGCGATCAAATGGACGCCTGGGCCAAGGACCCGCAAATAGTCTGCGTGCTACTGCGCGGCAACGGTGCCAAGGCGTTTTGTGCCGGCGGTGAAGTGCGCAGCCTGGTGGAAGCCTGTCGCGCTCATCCTGGAGAGGTGCCGCCCTTGGCCGCGCACTTCTTTGCGGCGGAATATCGCCTGGACTTCAAACTGCACACCTACCCGAAACCGCTGATCTGCTGGGGTCATGGTTATGTGCTCGGCGGCGGGATGGGGTTGTTGCAAGGCGCGAGTATCCGGATTGTCACGCCGAGCACTCGGCTGGCGATGCCGGAGATCAGCATTGGCCTGTACCCGGACGTTGGCGCCAGTTGGTTTCTATCGCGACTGCCCGGAAAACTCGGACTATTTTTGGGCCTGACCGGTGCCCATATGAACGGGCGCGACGCAATCGACCTGGACCTGGCCGACCGCTTCCTGCTCGACGAACAACAGGAGGAGCTGATCGAAGGGTTGCTGCAATTGAACTGGCAGGAACAAACGCCGATGCAGCTCAACAGTTTGCTCAAGGCCTTGCAGCAGGAGGCGGTCGTGCAAATGCCCGAAGCCCAGTGGTTGCCACGGCGCCAGCACATCGACGAACTGCTGGATGTCAGCGATGTGAGTTGCGCCTGGAAAGCCATCAGCCTGCAACGCGATAGCACCGACATGCTACTCAGCCGTGCCGCAAAAACCATGAGTGAAGGCTCGCCGCTKACCGCGCATCTGGTCTGGGAGCAAATCGCCCGGGCCCGGCATTTGTCACTGGCTCAGGTTTTTCAGATGGAATACACMCTGAGCCTCAACTGCTGCCGGCATCCGGAATTCAGCGAGGGTGTGCGGGCGCGGTTGATCGACAAAGACCAGAAACCGCATTGGCACTGGCCGGATATCAACAACGTGCCCGATGCGGTGGTGGATGCGCACTTCCAGAAGGCCTGGGAAGGTCGGCATCCATTGGCGGATTTATCGGATTACTGAACGAAAATGTGGGAGCGAGACCGGCTTGCCGGCGATGGCGGAGTTTCAGTCACATCAATACTGAATGACAAACCGCAATCGTCGGAACGCCGCCCGGAGCCGGCTCGCTCCCACAGGAGTTGTATTTAACCCAAATTACCGATGCCCGCCTCGGCCGTTGTTGTAGCCTTGACTGTTCTGATTGCCTTGACTGTTGTAGTTGCCGCGCCCGCTGTGTTTGTAGTTGCGTCCACCACCCCGGGAGTCATTGTTCCAGCCACTTCGGCTATGACCGTCCCACCCATTATTCTGATGGCCCCGGTAATCGCCCCGCGACGGGTAATAACGCGGTGCCGGCTGATAACCCCTTTGCTGATGGTAATAACGCGGCGCCGGTTGATAGACCCGTGGCTGATAGTAATAGCGCGGTGTCGGCTGGTAATACCGCGCTGGCGGTGAGTAGTACCGGGGCGGCGGCGAGTAATAACCCCCGCCACCTGAATAGTAAGATCCGCCACCGGCGTAATAGGTGGGCGCTGGCGAGGTATAGACCTCGGAACTGTAGTAGCTGGCTCCTCCATCGTAATAGGGCACGCACGCACCAAGAGACAATCCCGATAGAGCAATCAGAAGAATTTGGCAGAGCTGTTTTCGACAGAGCATGGCGGCCTCCTGGACCGCGAGTGAGCTACACCAGCGACGCTGGCGAGCGACAATCAATTATTCGGTGACTGTCGAAAGATCAGACCTCGTTTTTCTAACTCTGGTGCGCCCATGAAACACATCGAAACATCTGTCCGATGAAAGGTTTTTCATCTATTCACGCGCTGATTAATGGTGCCAGCGGTGATATCCACCGCCGTAATAACGCGGTCCGTGGCCTCCGTAATAACGGTAGCGATAACCCCCGTAATACCGTGGACCGTAATAGCCACCGTAGTAGTCAGGCGAGTAATAACCGGGGTAGTAATAAGATCCGCCGTACGCGTCGTAAGGGCCTGCGTAGTAATAGCAACCAGAGATAACCAAACCGAACAACACCGTAAACAYCATTCGACGCAGCATGACGGCCTCCGAAAAGACCTGGGGACAGCAGCTGACAACGGTCGGCTGACGTTGCTTTTGACTTGAAAAACGGCATCGAGTGCGGGGCCGCAAACACCTTCAGATCAGCGGCCAGTCCGTCCCATTGCGGTGCAGTCGCGCACCATCACAAGGCATTCGTGCCGCCCCCTCCCGACGCGGTCCTCGCGTCATCCCCCGCGCTAGAGCGCTCAAACGAACTTGGCACGCCTCTCGCTTTAGCAAAAACGTGCAGGAGTTCATCACAGGTTCGCGGCACCACAATTTGCAATGGCTGACTAGGGTTCCGGCTCGCTTAGGCGAGTGGCTGGTCCGAGAGTTGGCGACCTCCAGTTGAGGTTACACGGCGGGACAAAAGCCCGGGAGACAAGCCACCGTTCGCGGTGCCGCGTTGACTCCTGCTCGCCCCTGATCAACTGGAGAACCACCCATGTCCCAGCTTCGTCTACCCACCCTGCTCGCCGCTGCGTTCGCAGCCTTCGTAAGCCTCTCGACCCAGGCCGCCCAGAAAGACCACTTCAGCGTCTGCTGGACCATCTACGCCGGCTGGATGCCTTGGGAATACGCCGGTAGCCAAGGCATCGTCGACAAATGGGCGAAGAAGTACGGCATCAAGATTGATGTGGTGCAGCTCAACGACTACGTCGAATCGATCAATCAATACACCGCCGGCCAGTTCGACGGCTGCACCATGACCAACATGGACGCGCTGACCATTCCGGCCGCGGGCGGTGTCGACAGCACCGCGCTGATTGTCAGCGACTTCTCCAACGGTAATGACGGCATCGTGCTCAAGGGTGATGGCAAGAAAATCACTGACCTCAAGGGCATGGACGTCAACCTGGTGGAGCTGTCGGTTTCCCATTACCTGCTGGCCCGCGCGCTGGATTCGGTCAACCTCACCGAGAAAGACCTGAAAGTGGTCAACACCTCCGACGCCGACATCTCGGCCGCCTTCAACACCGAACAGGTCAACGCCGTCACCACCTGGAACCCGATGCTCTCGGACATCAAGGCCAAGCCCGCCGTCACCGAAGTATTCAACTCCAGCCAGATCCCCGGCGAAATCATGGACATGATGGTGGTCAACAGCGCCACCCTCAAAGACAACCCGGCCCTGGGCAAAGCGCTGACCGGTGCCTGGTTCGAAGTCGTCGAATTGATGAACGCGAAAAACGCCGCCAGCAAAGCCGCGCTCGAACACATGGCCAAGGCCTCAGGCACTGACCTGGCGGGTTTCCAGGCGCAGCTCGACACCACCAAATTATTCGCCACGCCCAAAGAAGCCCTGGACTTCTCCACCAGCAAGCAGCTGCCGGCAACCATGCACAAAGTGGCCGAGTTTTCGTTCCAGCACGGCTTGCTCGGCGAAGGCGCCAAAGACACCAGCGCCGTCGGCATGGCATTCGCCAATGGCGTGACCAGCGGCGACACGTCCAACCTCAAGCTGCGCTTCGACCCGACCTTCGTGCAGATGGCTGCCGACGCCAAGCTCTAACAGGAGGAGCTGGCCATGCGCCTGATCAATCGCCACCCGGATCGCCCGAGTCGCCTGTTGTTGGTGATCCTGCCGTTCGCCCTGGTGCTGTTTGCCTACTTCATGGGCTCGGCCGAGCGACTGGCGGACAACCCCAACGACAAGCTGCTGCCGAGCGCCGTGCAGATGACCGACGCGGTTAAACGCCTGGCCTTCGTGGCCGACACCCGCACCGGTGAATACCTGCTGTGGCAGGACAGCGCTTCGAGCCTGCGCCGTCTGGCCATCGGCCTCGGCATCAGCGCACTGGCCGGGCTATGCCTGGGAATGGCGGCCGGGACTTTGCCGCTGTTCGGCGCTCCGCTATCCCCGCTGCTGACGGTGCTGTCGATGGTGCCGCCGCTGGCAATCCTGCCGATTCTGTTCATCGTGTTCGGCCTGGGGGAATTGTCGAAAGTGATGCTGATCGTGATCGGCATCACCCCGGCCCTGGCCCGTGATCTGGAACAACGTGCCCGGGAAATTCCCGTCGAGTTGCTGATCAAGGCCCAGACCCTCGGCGCCTCGACCTGGACCCTGATGCTGCGCGTGGTACTGCCGCAACTGCTGCCGCGTTTGCTGATTTCGCTGCGGCTGATGCTCGGTTCGGCGTGGTTGTTCCTGATCGCCGCTGAAGCCATCGCCTCGACCGACGGCCTCGGCTACCGGATTTTCCTGGTGCGCCGTTACCTGGCGATGGATGTGATCCTGCCCTACGTGGTGTGGATCACCCTCCTCGCCTGGCTGATGGACTGGGGCCTGAAGCGCCTGACCCAACGTGCTTTCCCTTGGTATGAAGGAGCCCGCGCATGAGCTTCATCACGGTAAAAAACGTGTGGCAGCAATACGGCGATCAGGTGGTGCTCGAAGGGCTGAACCTGAATATCAACGAGGGTGAGTTCTGTACCCTCGTCGGTGCCTCAGGCTGCGGCAAGTCAACCTTCCTGCGCTTGTTGCTCGGTCAGGAACGTGCGAGTCGCGGCGAGATTCTGCTGGATGGCCAGGCCCTGGCTGGCGAGCCGGATTCGAGCCGTGGCGTGGTGTTCCAGCGCTACTCGGTGTTCCCGCATTTAACGGTGCTGGACAACGTCGCTCTGGGCCTCGAACTGCCGCGCTCGCCACTGCTCGGACGCCTGTTCGGCAGTGCCAAACGTGATGCGCGGGACCAGGCCTCGGTGTTGCTGCACAAAGTCGGCCTCGGCCACTCGCTGGACAAGTACCCGGCGCAGCTTTCCGGTGGCATGCAGCAACGGCTGGCCATCGCTCAGGCACTGATCATGAAACCCCGCGTGTTGCTGCTCGACGAACCGTTCGGCGCGCTCGACCCGGGTATTCGCAAAGACATGCACGCCTTGCTGCTGGAGCTGTGGCGCGAGACGCAACTGACGGTGTTCATGGTCACCCACGACCTGTCCGAAGGCTTCAGCCTCGGCACGCGCCTGCTGGTGTTCGACAAGGTCCGCGTCGACCCGCACGCCCCCGGCGCCTATGGCGCGCGCATCACCTACGACATCCCTTTGAACAGCGACCGCCGCACCACCCGTGCCGCCGTCGACGCCCTGCCGATGCCCCTGGCAGGCACGCTTCGTATCGCTTAGAGGAATATGGAAATGACTGATTCGACCCAGCTGTTCACACCCTTCGCCGAAGAACTGCTGCCCGGTGGCGGCCATCGTTCGTTCGTGCTGAAACGTGGCCAACTGCTGCGCCTGACCGACCTGCGCGGCGGTGCCAACGTCAGCCTGACGCTGCTCAACGCCCATGAAAAAACCGAACGCCTGAACCTGCCCGACAGCCTCAAATGCCAACACACCGCCAAGCTCACCAGCGGCCATTGCCTGTACTCAGACATGGGCCGTGTACTGGCTGCGATCACTGCCGATACTTGTGGCTGGAGCGACAGCCTCGGCGGCGTGCTCTGTGCTGAAGAGGTCGCCGAAAAATACGGCGCGGGGCGTTATCAGGAGCTGCGCAACGGTTTCTTCCGCAATGGCACTGACAACCTGTTGGTGGAGCTGGGCAAGTGGGGCCTCGGCCTGTCGGATCTCCTGATGACCCTCAACCTGTTCAGCCGGGTCAATGTCGATGAAGCCGGGCGTTTCCACTTCGTCGAAGGTAACTCCAAGGCCGGTGATTACATCGAGTTGTACGCGCCGATGGACACGCTGGTAGTGCTCACAGCCCTGCAACATCCGATGGACCCGTCGCCCGAATACGCACCCAAACCCCTGAAGCTCAGCTGGATGAACGCCGACGCCAGCGTCGCCGAACACTGCCGCACCTCGCGCCCGGAAAACCAGCGCGGTTTCATCAACACCGACCGTTTGTTCGCCTGAGGATCGCTGCCATGTCACTCGCAATCGCTACCGCTGCCGTTCACACAAGCAGGCAACCCGACACCGCGATCTATCGCGCGACTATCCCGGCCGGCGAACCCTGGCTGATGGAAGTCAAAGCCGGCCAGACCCTGCGCATCCTCGACCTGGAAGGCAATCAAGCGATCGACACCTTGTTCTACAGCGTCGCCAATCCAAAGGAACGCTACGACGTGCAACGCACCTTGCGCCGGCAAAACAGCGTCTACCTGAGCACCGGCAGCGTGTTGTATTCCAACCTCGGCAAACCGATGCTGACCATCGTCGCCGACACCTGCGGGCGCCACGACACCCTCGGCGGTGCCTGCGCTCAAGAGAGCAACACCGTGCGCTACGCCCTGGAAAAACGCTACATGCACAGTTGCCGCGACAACTACCTGCGCGCCTGCGTCCACGACGGGCGACTGGGCAAGGGCGACATCGGGCCGAACATCAACTTCTTCATGAACGTGCCGGTCACGGCGGACGGTGGCTTGACCTTTGAAGACGGCATTTCGGCGCCGGGCAAATACGTCGACCTGCGCGCCGAGATGGACGTGATCGTGTTGATCTCCAACTGCCCGCAACTGAACAACCCGTGCAACGCCTACAACCCGACACCGGCGGAGTTATTGGTATGGAACTGAAACTAGCGCGGTTGCGCAGATGGTTGTTTGCCCTGTGCCAGGCACGCTCCGGGCAGTGCCTCAAAAAGTGAATCCACCTTAATTCCAGTGTGGGAGCGAGCCTGCTCGCGATAGCGGTGTATCAGTCGGCATCAATGGTGAATGTGCTGACGCCATCGCGAGCAGGCTCGCTCCCACAGGGGTTCGGTGATGTTTTGAAGTGAACTGTTTTTTCATCCGGGACGACCCGGGTGCATTTCGAAAAACTGCGGGACGGCCCGCATCCCAGGTCGAGGCTGATGCGCTATCGCCTCCGGGGGTTATGCCATGTTCGAAAAAGTCCTGATTGCCAACCGTGGCGCCATTGCCTGCCGCATCCTGCGTACCCTGCGTGAATTGCAGCTCAAAGGCGTCGCCGTGTACTCCGAGGCCGATGCTGCCAGCCTGCACATCCTGCAAGCCGACGAAGCCCACAGCCTCGGTGAAGGCGCGGCCGCCGGCACCTATCTAGCGGTCGACAAGATCCTCGCCATCGCCAAAGCTACTGGCGCCACAGCGATTCATCCCGGCTACGGTTTTCTCTCGGAAAACGCCGCGTTCGCCGAAGCCTGCGAAACCGCCGACATTGCCTTCATCGGCCCCACGCCCGAACAGCTGCGCGTGTTCGGCCTGAAACACACCGCCCGCGCCTTGGCCAAACAACACGGCGTACCGATGCTCGAAGGCACCGAGCTGCTCGACAGCCTCGACGCCGCGCTGATCGCCGGCGAACAGGTCGGCTACCCGGTGATGCTCAAAAGCACTGCTGGCGGTGGTGGCATCGGCATGCGTGTGTGCCGCAGCGCGGCGGAGTTGAGCGAGTCCTTCGAAGCCGTGAAGCGCCTCGGCCAGAACAACTTCAGCGATGCCGGCGTGTTCATCGAGAAGTACATCCAGCGCGCCCGGCATCTGGAAGTGCAGGTGTTCGGCGACGGTCGTGGCGAGGTGATTGCCCTCGGCGTGCGCGACTGCTCGGTACAACGGCGCAACCAGAAAGTCCTCGAAGAAACCCCGGCACCAAACCTGCCCGACGGCATGGCTGAAGAGCTGTGTGCGGCGGCGATCAAACTGGCTAAAGCGGTGAATTACCGCAGCGCCGGCACTGTGGAATTTGTCTTCGACAGCGCAGATCAACGCTTCTACTTCCTTGAAGTGAACACCCGCTTACAAGTCGAACACGGCGTTACCGAACAAGTGTGGGGCGTCGACCTGGTGCGCTGGATGGTGGAACTCGCAGCCGGTGATTTGCCGCCACTGCGTGAGTTGAGCCAAGGGTTGAAAGCCGAAGGGCACGCGATTCAGGCACGCCTGTATGCCGAAGATCCGGGTCGCGATTTCCAGCCAAGCCCTGGCTTGCTCACCGCCGTAAATTTCCCTGCCGCCAACGGCATCCAACTGCGCATTGACACTTGGGTCGAGGCCGGTTGCGAGATCCCGCCGTACTTCGATCCGATGATCGCCAAGGTCATCAGTTGGGCACCGACCCGCGAAGAAGCACGCGCCGACTTGCATCAGGCATTGGCTGACAGTCAGCTCTATGGCGTGGAAACCAACCGCGATTACCTGCGGCAAATTCTGCTCGATGCCCCATTCGCCAGCGGCCAGCCGTGGACCCGTTGCCTGGAAGGTCTGGTCTATCAAGCCAACACTTTTGAGGTGCTCAGCGCCGGGACGCAAACCAGCGTTCAGGACTATCCGGGGCGCCTCGGCTATTGGGCGGTGGGCGTGCCGCCGTCAGGGCCGATGGACAGTCGCGCGCTGCGCTTGGGCAATCTTTTACTGGGCAACGAAGAAGGTGCCGCCGCGCTGGAAATCACCATGAGCGGGCCGTTGCTGCGCTTCAATTGCGATGCGGTGGTGGCGGTGACCGGCGCAGTGATTCCTCTGGCGCTGAACGGTGAAACCGTAGCGATGAACACAGCGTTGTTGATTCCGGCCGGTGCCACGTTGAGCCTCGGCACGATGGCCGGTGCGGGCGCCCGCAG
This sequence comes from Pseudomonas sp. P5_A12, assembly GCF_056400685.1. NCBI lineage: Bacteria > Pseudomonadati > Pseudomonadota > Gammaproteobacteria > Pseudomonadales > Pseudomonadaceae > Pseudomonas > Pseudomonas sp. P5_A12. Next base: position 24,766 of record NZ_JBFUKU010000058.1, read on the forward strand.
CTATCTGTGCGTGCGCGGTGGCTTGCAGGTTCCGGATTATCTGGGGAGCAAAAGCACCTTCACCCTC